>RSAS01000628.1 GCA_003934145.1 Candidatus Viridilinea halotolerans
AAACAGTATCTTCCAGGGCTTCGCCCTCCCCACCTCTATGCACACCACCCTGCTCACTGGCGAATACCCCCCGCAACCCGGCGGCGTCGGCGACTACACCCAATGTCTCGCTCAAGCCCTCACTGCCCGTGGCCACCAGATCAGCATCCTCACCATCCAAGCTGGCCGTCTGCGCGGGCTGCATGTTGCCGCCCACCAGGCAACCCCTTGCCTGAACATTGGCCACAACCTCACCTGGTCGCACCGCTGCTGGCCGGCGATCATCAGCGCCCTGGATCAGTTGCGCCCCGCCTGGCTGCACATTCAATACCAGACCGGTGCCTACGCCATGCTCCCCGGTATCAACCTGCTACCTTGGCGTCTCCGCGCCCTAGCGGGCCGTCCGCGCATCGCCGTTACCTTTCACGATCTGCGCGAACCCTACCTTTTTCCCAAAGCTGGCCCGCTCCGCACCTGGGTTAACCAATACCTCGCCCGCGCCAGCGACGCCACTATCGTCACCAACGCCAGCGACGCAGCTTCTTGGCGTTCCAATGGGGGGCTTGCAAGACGATGCACACACTTTCTATCCGCCGCATCTCCGCATTCTCGCATCCCCGCATCCTCGCCTTCTCTGCCCCACCACATCCCCATCGGCACCAACATCGCCGTTGCGCCGCCGCCAGGCTACCAGCGCACAGCGTGGCGGGCAGGCTGCGGTGTTGCCCCCGCCACCTTCGTGGTCGCCTACTTCGGCCTGCTTTCGCCTAGCAAAGGGGCCGACCAATTACTGGCCGCGTTAGCCCAACTCGCACCACCCTGGCGACTCATCATCATCGGCGGTGCCGCCACCTCGCCGCAAGACAGTGCCTACGCCAAGACCTTGCGCCGCCAGATCGCCAGCCTGAACTGCAACGCCCACGTCCAGATCACAGGCCACCTTCCCGACCATGATGTCTCAGGCCACCTGCTCGCCGCCGACTGCATCGCCCTCCCCTTCCGCGACGGGGCCTCCTTCCGCCGCGGCAGCCTGCTCGCCGCCCTCGCCCACGGCTGCCCCGTCATTACGACCCAACCCAGTCACGCCAGCGAACAGGCCATGCTCGCACCGGCCACCCTGCTCGTCCCCCGCGACGTGCCCGATGCCCTGCGCCACGCCCTCGAGCGCATGCGTAGCGACCCAGCGCTGCGCGCCCAACTCGCCCAGCAGGGTCGAGTTCTCGCGGCTCAATTTGCGTGGTCGGCCATTGCTGCGCAGCACGAAAGGATCTATAGTCCCTGCACGGATGGCTAACATGGTGTATGCTATTGGTAGCTATTCGCTTGTAGTGGGGCAAGCCCTAAACCGTGGTTTTTGTTTCGTTTTGGCGGCGAAGCCGCCAAAACGAAACAAAAACCACGGTTAGGGATGGTTTCGCCTTGCGGCGATCTGCTTTATCGTTTGCGGGGAGGATGCGGAGGGCTACGCCCTCCGCATTCTCCCCACTGGGTGGGAGTTTTGCGGGGGCCACGCCCCATGCGCATGAACGTAAGGGGCCTACGGCCCCTTAAACCCCGCCGGAAGGGGAAATTTTTCGGGGGCCATGCCCCCGAACCCCCGCCGGAAGGCCCACCAGAGGCTTACGTTCATGCGGGTGGGGCCATGCCCCCGCACCCCCAGCGCGGCAGACGGTAAAGGCGCTACGAACCATCCCTAACAAAAAGTTTTGCGCAGGAGGCGCAGCCTCCCCCGATCCCTCGCCGGAAGCGTGGTTCGATACGCATGGGCTACGCCCCAAACCTCTCCAGCCACTTTTTTTAGGAGCCGTGCATGACCCAGGGCCATCCTCCCCACGCGGACTACGGCGATCTGCGCACTGAGGCGCTCCTGCGTATTACTGATGCCATCGAGACGGCAGCAACCCTTGATGAGTTGCTGATGCTCGGGCTCAATGAGTTTGCCCGCCTGCTGGATCTGAGCAACAGTGGTGTCATGCTGCTCTCCGATGATGGTGCCTATGCCCGTCTCGTCAACACGTCGCCGCCGCGTGCCGTCTTCCCCCCGCCCTTTCGCGTGGCCGAAACCAACTTCATTCGCCGGGTCATTGCCGAGCGTACCACGCTCTATCTGGCCGATGTGCGCAGCGAGTTGGCAGAGAGAACGGGGGTTGGCAGTACGCTGAACAGCCTCTTGCCGCTGTTGAGTAACGAGCAGATCTGTTCGCTGCTGCTCTTACCGCTGGTAGCCCAAGATCGCTGCATTGGCCTGCTCATTTTTGCCAGCGTCGTGCAGCCGCGCAGCTTCAGCCCCGCCGAAACGGCCCAAGCGCGCCTCTTGGCTGGGCAACTCGCCGCCGCCATCACCTCCTTCCGCATCACCGAGGAGGCCCAGCGCCGCGCCGCCGAACTCGCCACGCTCAACGACATCGCTACCGCCGTCACCTCTAGCCTCAATACCCACGAGGTCTACCATATGGTGATGGAGAAGATCAATGAGTTCTTCCAGGTAGATGCCGGTTCGCTGCTTATGCGCGATAGCGAACGCGATGAATTGGTCTTTGTAATGACGCTGGAAGCGGGCGAAGAGAAACTCTTTGGCCTGCGCATCCCGCGTGGCCGCGGCGTCGTCTGGAGTGTTGCCGAACAGCAGCACTACGAGATTGTCAACGATGCCGTCAACGATCCCCGTGTGCTGCAAGACATCAGCGCCACTGTGGGCTACGTTACGCGCAATCTGCTCTGTGTGCCGATTGTGGTCAAAGATCACACCATTGGCGTCATCGAACTCATCAATAAACGCACCGGCTCATTCACTGAAGATGAAGCCCGTCGCCTCACGCGCATGGCCCCCACGATCGGCGTCGCCATCGAGAATGCGCACCTCTTCCAGACAGTCACCACCGTGCGCGACCGTCTCAAGGCGATTCTCGATTCGACCAACGACGCCATTCTGATGGCCAATATGGACAATATCGTCGTTACGGCCAATCCGGCGGCGGCGCGCCTTTTCCTTGTCCCCCGCGAAGCGCTACTCGGTCTGCCCCTCGCCGAACTGCTCAACGCCCTGCGCACCCGTTCGGCCAGCACGGGCATCCCCTCATGGCTCAATAGCGACAACGCCCAGCAGGTACTCGACCTCGAACTGGCCATGCCCCAACGCCGCTTCATCCGCCACTACATGCTCACCGTGCGCGATGCCCAGGCCACCGAAATTGGCTGCCTCGCCATCTTCCAAGACATCTCGCAAGAGCGCGAACTCCACCAACTGCGCGAAGACTATACCGGCATGCTCGTTCACGACCTGCGTGCGCCGCTCACCGCGATTATGAATGGCATCATGATGGTCAAACGCGGCCTCGGCGGGCCAGTCACCGAGCAACAACACGAACTGCTGAGCATCGCCCACCAGGGCAGCCAATCCATGCTCGAGATGGTCAATACGTTGCTCGATATCGCCAAGCTCGAACAGGGCCACCTCGCCCTCGAACGCGAACCCATCTCGCCCTACGAACTGGTCGATCAGAGCCTCGAACGGCTGCGCAACTCCGCCCAAGCCCACCGCGTTGCCCTCCAGCAAGACCTCGCCGTTGGCTTACCTCTCATTGAAGCGGATCGCAATAAGTTAATCCGTGTACTACAAAATCTACTCGATAACGCGATTAAATTTTCACCCAGCGACAACACCGTCACCATCGGGGCCACGGTAGCACAACTGGGTAACGACTACCACCACAACTCCAGTAGTGACTCCATCGACCTACAACGCCTCGCTCATGGTCAATGGCTCCTCTTCTGGGTACGTGACCACGGCCCTGGCATTCCCGTGCAGTACCACGAGCGTATTTTCGAAAAATTCGGCCAAGTGGGTAGTGGGCGCAAAGTGCGCGGCACCGGACTCGGGCTAACCTTCTGTAAACTCGCCATCGAAACCCACGGCGGGCGCATTTGGGTACAGAGCACTGAGGGCGCAGGCAGCACCTTTGTGGTCGCCTTGGCGTTAACGGCCCCTTCAGCGTAAGGGATGGTTTCGCCTTAAGGAATTCGCGTTCATCTTCAAGATTCTTTATCTGAAGGACTATATCCACGAAGCCCATCCGCCACCGGCGGTGTTTCGGAAGGGGGCGCGGCGGCACGGGTTTGCAACTCCTCAATGCTCGAAGAACCCATCAGCCGGGCGAGCCAGCGGGTCTCGTCGTAATTGTCGAGGACGACGGTGAGCAACACGGTGATCGGCATCGAGAGGAAGGTACCGGGCGGCCCTAGAAGCCACGTCCAGAAGAAGAAGGAGACGAAGACCACCGCCGGCGCCAAGCTCAAGCGCCGCCCAATCAGCGATGGGGCGACCAGATTCTCAATGGCCAAGTTAATCGTTGAGACACAAAGCACTACCAGACCCGCCCGAACCAAACCGTGCTCCGCTAAGGTGAGAAGCGCGGTGGGAATGAGGGCGATAGGGATGCCAATGTAGGGAATGTAGCTCAAAACAAAGATGATCACCGCCCATAAAGCCGAGAAGGGTACCTCAAGCAAGACCATCGCAACAAGTGCGCCAATCGCAACAATGAGGTTAATGTAGGTACGGATGCCAAAGTAACTGATGACAGCCCCACCAAAACGCTCAAGGCGAATAAAGAGCGGGTTGGTTTCACCCAGGTTATCGCGCATGCGTCGTTGAAAAGAGGGCAATTCGGCAAGAAAGAACATCACCAAAACCAACACCAAGAGCGAATTGCCCAGCACATTGCCCACTGCCGAGAGCACAACTCCGAGAATGCGCGTTAAATTGACACTGTTAATCAAGCCAAAAAATTGCAGATCAGCCGAGACAATACCATACCCCGCCAGCCAAGTGCGCAACTCGCGCTCTTGGCCGGTCAAGAGCTCTTGGTAGTCGGCGATCTGCGCTGTGAGGCGGCTGAGCGAGACGCCAATCACCGTAATGAGGATGGCCGCACCACCTAATACCCCAATCACCATGAGCAGCAACGCCATCCACGAAGGCAGCCCACGCTTCTGCAACCAACGATAAATGGGATTGCAGAGCAGGGTAATGATAAAAGCCAGCAGGATGGGGTTCACCACGGCGGCCCCCGCCTGCATCGCGCTCAAGATAATGATTACCGTGGCGCAGATGACCAGCGGGCGGACAATTGAGGGGGCCATACGTGGTATAGCTTCCATGCAATTCTCTTCTTTCTTTGCTGCGTTGTGGCGGCGTTGCCGCCACAACGGAAGGGACGGTTTCGCCTTGCGGTGATCGGCTTTACCGTTTGGCGGGAGGATGCGCAGAGGCTGCACCCTGAGGCGCCTCCCGCCCCATTCTATTCGGGTGTGACCAAAATGCGTAGGTAGGGTGCGCGAGGGAACCTGGTTCCCTCGCATCCTCCCCCCGTCCAAAGGGGTGTAGGGCACCGCCCTACAGATTCCAGTCACACCCATTCTATTCCAGTCGATCCGTCACGGCGCCGAGGCTGGCCGAGGAGACGAGACGGGCGTATTTGGCCAAGACGCCACGGGTGTAGCGCGGGGCGGGTGGCGCCCATGCGGCGCGGCGGCGGGCCAACTCTGCGTCGGCAACGTTGAGTTGCAGCAGGCGTGCATCGGCATCAATGGTGATGCTGTCGCCCTCTTGCACTAAGCCAATCGTGCCGCCCACCGCCGCTTCAGGCGCAACGTGGCCGACGACAAGGCCGTAGGTGCCGCCAGAGAAGCGTCCGTCGGTGATCAACCCGACGCTGTCGCCCAGGCCCGCACCGATGATCGCCGAGGTGGGGGCGAGCATTTCGCGCATGCCGGGGCCACCCTTCGGCCCTTCGTAGCGGATCACCACCACGTCGCCGGCACCAATCTTGCCCGCCAAGATCGCCTCGAGACACTGCTCTTCGGCATCAAAGACCCGCGCCGGGCCGGTGATGACGCGCTGTTTGATGCCCGTAATCTTGGCCACACAGCCCTCTTCGGCGAGATTGCCGCGCAAAATCGCTAAGTGGCCCTGGGCGTAGATCGGTTTTTCGATAGTATGAATGACATCCTGGCCCGTCGGCGGCGCATCCGGCACATCGGCCAGCACCTCGGCGATGGTCTGCCCGCTGATGGTAGGGGCATCGCCGTGGAGCAGGCCCGCGTTGAGGAGCAGCTTCATAACCTGGGGGACGCCGCCCGCTTGGTGCAGGTCGGTGGCGACATACTGGCCGGAGGGTTTGAGGTCGCAGAGCACCGGCACGCGAGCGCGGATGGTCTCGAAGTCGTCAATGTTCAGTGGCACCCCCGCCGCATCGGCGATAGCCAGCAGGTGCAAGACGGCGTTGGTCGAACCACCCAAGGCCATAATTACAGCGATAGCATTCTCGAAAGCTTCGCGGGTGAGAATCTGGCGGGCGGTGCGCCCGGCGCGAATGGCCTCCACCAGCACCTCGCCGGAGCGGGCGGCACTGATCGCCTTCTCTTCATCCTCGGCGGCCATGGTCGAAGAGCCGGGCAGACTCATCCCCATCGCTTCGATGGCCGAGGACATCGTATTGGCCGTATACATCCCACCACACGAACCGGCCCCGGGGCAGGCACGCCGCTCCACCTCAAGTAGTTCGGCCTCATCGATCTTGCCGGCGCTATACTGGCCCACCGCCTCAAAAGCGCTCACAATCGTCAGATCGCGCCCATCGTGGTGACCGGGCTTGATCGTACCGCCATAGACAAAGATACTCGGCACATCGAGGCGGGCGATGGCGATCATCGCGCCGGGCATATTCTTGTCGCAGCCACCGACGGCCAAGATGCCATCCATGCGCTGCGCATTCACCACCGTCTCAATCGCATCGGCAATCACCTCGCGGCTGAGCAGCGAAAACTTCATACCCTCGGTGCCCATCGAGATGCCATCACTCACCGTAATGGTACCAAAGATCTGCGGCATCGCCCCGGCGGCTTTAATGGCCGCGTCGGCGCGCGCGGCCAAGGCCCCAATCCCCGCGTTGCAGGGTGTAATCGTGCTATGGGCGTTGGCGACGCCCACAATCGGCTTGCTAAAATCCTCGTCGTTAAAGCCAACAGCACGCAACATCGCCCGGTTCGGCGAACGCTGCGCACCCTCGGTAATCATACGACTGCGACGATTCTCGCTCATGGAGTATCCTTCTTTCCTTTGGGTGTGGGGAAACCAGGTTTCCCCACGCCCCTCTTTGGGGCGAACCACGTTTGCGCTGTAGACCTATTTTACCAGCAATGGGCCGCGTCCATCGTAAGCCATGGTTCGTGACAACTTTACAGTTTGCACCATAGGAGTGCCGACGTCCATCGTAAGCCATGGTTCGTGACAACTTTACAATTTGCGCCATAGGAGTGCCGACTTTAGTCGGCATCCCATCGCTTCCAACGACCTCAGCCGACTAAAGTCGGCACTACGATGGTAAAGCGCGAAGCCCCTTTCTGAAACCATGTCTCAAGACGGTAAAGGAACCTAAAACCATCCCTCAAGAGAAAATGGTATAATCCCCCGTCGCGCTTTTTCGCCTCTTCGCCTCTTCGCCTCTCCTATGCACTTCAAACGCCTCGAAATCCAAGGCTTCAAGACCTTCGCTGCCCGTACCGTCCTCGAATTTCGCCCCGGTGTCACCGCTGTCGTCGGGCCGAATGGCTCCGGCAAGTCCAATGTGGCCGATGCGGTGCGTTGGGTGCTAGGCGAGCAGTCGTTTGCTACGCTGCGCTGCAAACGCTCCGAGGAGTTGATCTATGCTGGCGGTGGTCGTCGTCCGCCCGCAGGTTTGGCGGAAGTTTCGCTTACGCTCGACAATAGCGACCGCCTGCTGCCGCTTGATTTTGATGAGGTGACGCTCACCCGCCGGGCGACGCGCAGTGGCGAGAGTGACTATTTCATCAATCGCGCCCGCGTGCGCCTGCGCGATCTGCTGGAGGCGACGGCGCCGCTCGGTGGTTCCTACACGATCATTAACCAGGGCTTGGTTGATGCGGCCCTGACGCTGCGCCCCGAAGAGCGCCGCCGCCTCTTTGAGGATGCCGCCGAACTGAGTAGCTTTGAGTTACGTAAAAGCGAAGCAGTACGCCGCCTGCGCGAAACCGAGAGTAACCTCAGTCGCGTCGCTGATCTTTTGGCCGAATTGGAACCACGCCTGCGCATCCTCAAACGCCAAGCGACCCAAGCGCATCAGTATCATGCATTAAATGAAGAGTTATGTCAAGTTCGGATGCAATACTACGCCCTTCTCTGGCGCGAGGCCCAAGCCCTGACGACGCACACCGCAGCGGAACTGACGCGCTGCACGGCGGAACTCACGGCGGCACGAACGACACAAGCCAAGGTAAATGCGGATCTGGCGGCGTTGCGCGGTGTATTGCGCGAGCGACGCGAGGCGTTGGGCGCATTGCAGCAGCAGGCGAACGAACAGCAGCAGCGCGCCGCAGCGGCCCAGCGCGATCTTGCCGTGGGCCGCGAGCGTAGCGCTGCGCTTGCCCGCCGCCTTGAGGATCTTGAGCGCCAACACGACGATCTTGCGCAGCGCCGCAATCAGACGGAGGCCCAACACGCCAGTGCCACCACCGACTTGACGCAGGCCAGTGCCACCCTCGCCGAGCGCCGTCAAGCGCTGCAGCAGGCCGAGGCGCAACAGGCCAGCATGGAGAGCGAACGCCATTCGTTACGTCAAGCTCTACGCCACGCCCAGGATGCCGCGCTACGCGCCGCGACAGGCGCGGCAGAGCAGCAGACGCGCAGCGAACAACTTGCGGCCCAAGCCACTCGTCTCGAACGCGAGGCCAGCGAACTGGCCGCGACACTCGATCAGGCAGCACAACGCCTTGCGGCGGCCCAAGCGCAGCAGGCGCAGGCCACCCAACAACTGGCCGACGCCGAAGCCGCGCAAGCCCAACTGACCCACGCGGAGCAGACAGTACGCCAGCAACTCGACCAGCAGCGCAGCGCCCGCACCCACGCCGACGAAGCGCGCGCCGCCGCCCGCCGCCAACTCGCCGATGCCGAAGCACGCTACGAATCGCTCAACCGCCTCGCCCGCGCCTACAGCGGCACCTTCGCCGGCGTGCGCGCCGCCATGCAGTGGGCCGAACGCAGCCAACGCCCCGGTTTTGCCCTCGTGCAGAGCATCATCCGCACCCCCGCCAACCTCGAAACCGCCATCGAAGTCGCCCTCGGTTCGCGCCTGCAAAACATTGTGGTCGAACACTGGGCGGACGCCGAAGCAGCCATCGCCGAACTGAAACGCAGCGGGGCCGGGCGCGCTACCTTCATGCCCCTTGATACGCTACGCGGCGGCGGTAAAGCGCTAGAGCGCGAAAGCGGCAAAGCGCTAGAGCGCGAAAGCGGCGAAGCATCCTTGCCCCCCGACCCCCATTCCCCATCCCCCATCCCCCATCCCCCACCCCCCTCCACCCTCGGCATCGCCGCCGATCTCGTTGGCTACGAAGAGCGTTACGCCGCCGTCGTGCGCCAATTGCTGGGGCGCGTGCTCGTCGTGCGCGATCTCGCTACCGCTCGCCGCGAGGTGCGTCAACTCTCCGGCGGCTGGAACATTGTCACCCTGGGTGGCGAGCAGGTGAACAGTGGCGGCTCGCTCACGGGTGGAGCGCAGGTCAAAGAGAGTGGTGCGTTGCGCCGTGAACGCGAGTTGCGCGAACTGCCCGCGCAGGTGGCCGCTGCCCGCGCCGCCGTGGCCGAGGCCGAAGCGCAATGGGCCAGCCTTGACGCAGCAGTGCAAAGCCAGACTAGCCAGCTACGCGAGCTGGAAGGCCAATTGCGCGAAGGGCGGCGCCGTCTGGAGAACGCCCGTAGCGCCCTGGATGCGGCGACTCGTCGCGCCCGCCAAGCCCAACAAGAGCAGGATTGGGCAAAAGAGCGCGGCGAGCGCATTGCGCAAGAGAGCGCTACGCTCCAAGCGCAGCGCACCCAGGTGGCACAAACGCTCACCGAAGCCCAAGCGCTGGTGGAGCGCAGCACAGCGGAACTCGATCACCTGCGCGTGCGCCAAGAGGCGGAAGCGCAAGCCGAGCGCAGCGCACAAGAGCAACTGAATCGCCTACGCAGCGCCGTCAGTGCTGCCGAAGCGCACATGCGCTCCGGGCAGAGCCTCGTGCAAGCCCACGCCCAGAGCCTCGCGCTGCTCGGCCAACAAGCGCAACAGCTTGCGCAGAGCCGCGCCGCGCTCCAAAACGAACGCGATGCACTGCTGGCGACGCAAACGAGCGCCGAGGCACTGCACGCGACACTGCATGCCGCCAGCGACGAACTGCGCGCCCAGATCGCCCCCGCCGAAGCTGCGCTACAGCAGGACGAAACGCAACAGAGCGCCCACGAAGCCGCAGAGGCGGCGGCCACCGCCGCGCTACGCGCCGCCGAGAGCGCCCAGAGCCGCGCCGCACTCGAAGCGCAACGCGCCAGCGACCGCCAAGAGGCGCTGCTCGAACGCGCCGCCAGCGAAGGGGTGGATGTCTTGGCACCCACCGTCGCGCCCGCCGACGGCGCCCAAGCCGCTCCGCTGCAAGCCGCGATGGAAACCCTGAAAGCCAAAATCCTACGCTTAGGGGCCGTCAACCCCTTGGCACTCGCAGAACACGAAGAGCTCGCCGAGCGTCAACGCTTTGTAAGCAGCCAAGTCGCCGATCTCCAAGCGGCCAGCGCCACCCTGCTCGAACTGATTAGCGAACTTGATGCTGCCATGCAGAGCCGCTTCCGCGCCACCTTCACCGCCGTCGCCAGCGAGTTTGAACAGAGCTTCACCCGCCTCTTCGGCGGCGGCTCGGCCAAACTACTGCTCACCAACAGCAATAACAGCAGCGACGAAGGTACAGAAAATCACAATCAAAAACAGATCGGCATCGAGATCATCGCCCGCCCACCGGGCAAAAAACAGCAAAACATCGCCCTGCTCTCTGGCGGCGAACGCAGCCTCACCGCCGCCGCGCTGCTCTTCGCCATCCTCAAAGTCAACCCTAGCCCCTTCTGCATCCTCGACGAAACCGACGCTGCCCTCGACGAAGCCAACGTTGGCCGCTTCCGCGACGCACTCAGTCAGCTCACCAGCCAGACCCAATTCATCCTGATCAGCCACAACCGCGGCACCATTGAAGCCGCCGACACCCTCTACGGCGTCACCATGGGCGACGACGGCGCATCGAAGATTATGTCGTTGCGCGTCGCAGAGTATGTCGCTGAAGCGATCTAAGGCTGCCGCCCAAACCCTCATTTGGGCGTGACCAAAAGGTGTAGGGCTACGCCCCATACCCCGCCGGACAGGGGGAAATGCGGGGGAACCTGGTTCCCCCGCACCCCCTTCCTACACGTTTTGGTCACACCCCCCTCATTTTTGTTACGTTGTGGCGGCTTCGCCGCCACAACGTAACAAAAAAAGATATGCGGGGGCGGCTTCGCCGCCCCCGCACCCCCACCGTAAAGACTAGGCCATATACGCCGCCTGTACCTCCGTGCGCATATGCGTCTCGATTGACGTTAGCGCCGCGTCCTCCTCGGCGCTCCAGGTGGCCAAGCGGCGCGCGATGGCGAAGTAGGCGATGATCGCGGTGTCCTGATGCTCCCAGGTGACGCCCAAGGGGATCAAGACACGCGAGGCCCAACTATAATCAAAAGTGATCAGGTTCCAGTCGGCCCCTGCCGCCGCCATCAGCGTGTCATGGAAGCGTGTCGCTGTCTTCACCATACGCTCGTGGTGCATCTCCGGGCTGTCGTCGTGGTGCGCTCGCGGGCTAATGATCGGCAACTTCGCGGTAAGCTCTTCGGCTAGGTGGTGAATGAGATCGGCACGCATACTCGTCAAACGCTGAAGAACCTGCGCCTCAGTGGTGGTGGACATCGTGCTGCTCCTGAAATTCTAGTAAGCGCTGTATCCGATCGTTCAGTACAGTCTGCTCACGTGACAACTTGCGGATAAGGGTGGTCAGTTCAATGTTGAGTGCCAAGACTTCGTGGTAGAGGTTGCTGATACCGCTTGGTTCACCACCGCCCATAATCAGCCAGCCTTGGTTGGGCAGTTTGCCGCCGCGCAGGCCAATCAGCAAACGATTGCCATGCGGCACATCAAGCATCAACTCCCAGGTAGGCGTCGTCTGCGTTGGGCTGAGACGTTGCAGTTCAGCCACAAAGGCGGTACCTTTGCCTTGCGCCGTAGGCGAGAAGAGCTCGATCAGCGAATGATCAAGTAGCGCTTCGCCCAAGGTCTGCACCGCCAACTCATTCGCTTCGCGCACGACCAGATCGTGGTCACAGACAAGAATCAACTCATTGCTCAGACGTCCGAGGAGGGTACATTCGTTTAAGCTCATACCAACACCTCAGTCGCCATTTTCACCGCGTCACGCGCATCATTGGCCATAAAATCGGCACCAATCGCCTTCCACGCCTCAGGCGCACGGTTGAGCGGCTGGCCCCCGACCATGATCTTGACGCGTTTGCCCACATGCGAGGCGCGCACCGCACTGATCATCTCACGCACCTGCATGACATGGCCCCCCAAGGTCACCGAAATAGCTAGTAGGTGGGCGCGATGCTCGTCAATCATCGAAATCACATCATCGGGCGGCATGTTCGCCCCCAGGTAGAAGACATCCCAGCCCTCGATTTCAAAGAAATCGGAGACCATGCGGATGCCCAGTTCGTGCAATTCGCCGCCGATACAGGTCGCCACCATCGTGCGGCCAATCGGCGGATTGCAGATCACCGACGCATAGATCTGCGCCATCACACTCTGTGTAATCGCCGTCGCGAGGTGTTCTTGCGCCACCGTAAACTGATTGGTTTCCCACAGTCGTCCGACCTCATACATCGCCGGTTGCAATACTTCCATATAGAGATCGCGAATGTCGGCCCCTTCAGCGAGCGCCATCCGCACCGTATTCAGCGCGACGCGCCGGTCGCCGCTACGCAGTGCGCCCAAGTATTCTTGGTAGGTGGATGTGAGTTGCATTGTTGTCTCCGTGTAAACGAACTATTTAGTTTTATAGGTCTTCATACCCATGCGATAGAGTACAAAGGCCAAAGCGTCGCGTAAATCGCCTTTGATCACAAAACCTGGTAGCGAAACGCCCAAATTGACAACCGTTTGGGCAATTTCGGGATTGATACCCACGAGAATAGGCTGAACGCCAAGCAAACGAAGCGCCTGGGCGCTCTGGATGAGCTGCTGCGCGACGGAAGTATCAACGAGCGCGATGCCACTTAGGTCAATAATCGCAAACTTGGCGCGCATCTGAGCGGCGCGGTTGAGCAATAGCGTATTGACCTGATCGGCGCGGCGGCTGTCGAAGTGGCCCACCAAAGGCAAGAGCAGCACCCGATCCCAGATGGGAACCGTTGGTACAGAGAGCGATTGGATGGTATCGAGCAAATGGCGCTGTTCGGAGAGCGCCTGGGCCAACTGGCGATTCTGACGACGCTGTTCACGCTGCGCTTGGCTCAACTCCGAAGTGAGCGCCAAGAGTTCGTGTTGCATCTCGTTCACCGCCGGTGGTTCTTGTTCGCCAATGATCACGAGTTGATCGTGCTCACGATGGCCACGGAAGTAGACCACCACATACTTCATGGCGTCACCAACCGGCAGCTCCCACGGCTCGGTCGGCGCGTCCGGCCCAGTGGTCTGCACCAATTGCAGAAAATGCTCCCCCTTCACCCGACTCTCTGAGCCCAGAAAATCAAGAAAGGCGACACCTTCCAAAGCGCCCTGCGCTAGGCCTTGCGCCGCAGCGTTCGCATAGCGAATCGTACCCTCCATATCACAGAACAAGACC
Source organism: Candidatus Viridilinea halotolerans (assembly GCA_003934145.1). Taxonomy (GTDB): domain Bacteria; phylum Chloroflexota; class Chloroflexia; order Chloroflexales; family Chloroflexaceae; genus Viridilinea; species Viridilinea halotolerans. The sequence continues at coordinate 13,723 of RSAS01000628.1, forward strand.
AGTTCGCGCAGGTGGTTGAGTAGGGTAGTATCGAAGATCGTTCTAGCGGACATGCGCTCAAAATCCTGTTGGTCACGGTGCCGGGCCGCAGGCGTTGCAACTGGTTTAGACTTAGTATAGCACTTCCCTTATAAAGTAGCATTACCAGGGACTTTCACAATTAGGGCAATTGCATCTTAATTGGTTGCGCTGGGGTGTGGCGTACGGTCTTGCTC
>RSAS01000291.1 GCA_003934145.1 Candidatus Viridilinea halotolerans
CGGGGGTTCGGGGGCATGGCCCCCGAAGAATCTCCTCTCCGGCGGGGGATTGGGGAAGGCGAAGCCTCCCCCAAAAAACTCTTTTTGTTCCGTTTTGGCGGCGAAGCCGCCAAAACGGAACAACAAACGGGGTTTGGGGCGCAGCCCCAAGACCGGGTTTTAGGGCGGCAGCCCTAAACATACATAGCTCCACCAACAGAGAAGATCATGAAACAGCGCAACGAAACCTTTGGTCGCCTGCTGAAAGCCGGCATCGCCAGCATCGCCAATTGTGAGGGTAAGACGGCTGCGGTGGTCGAAGAGCAACTGGGCGCGGCGAGCGGCGTGTCGGGCGATACTATTCAGCGCTACAAGAGTGGCGCACTGCCCCCCGATCCGCGCACGATCCAGATGCTTGCGACTGCCGCCGTGCAGCGCGGCTTCATGGGGCGCGAATGGCTGCAACGCTTCCTCCATGCGGCGCGCTATCCCCAAGCGGAAGCGCTGCTTGAGCAACTCTGCCCAGCCCCCCAGGTGCGCCCACGCCCGCCACGGGTCTACGCGAACCTGCCCGCTCCCAGCTACAGCCAGTTTGTGATGCGCACCCAAGCCTTCGCCGAAGTGGTGGATGGCCTACGGCAGCGCAGCGCCGCCGTCCTCATCATCGGCATGGGCGGCAACGGCAAGACCAGCCTTGCACGCGAGATCGCCAGCGCCTGCTTGCAAGAGGAGGATGCGCCTGCGCCCCGCTTCGACGCAGCCGTCTGGGTGAGCGATAAGGATCAACCGGGCACAACAAACCTCAGCATCGTCCTCGACACCATTGCCCGCACGCTCGACTACCCCGGCTTTGCCCAGTTCGAGCACAACGAGAAGCAGCACGAAGTTGAACAGTTATTGCGCCGCCAGCGCGTCCTGCTCATCGTAGACAACTTCGAGACAATCACCGATGGGGCGCTGCTCACCTGGCTCCTGCGCCTACCTGAGCCGAGCAAGGCGCTGATCACGAGTCGAGCGTATTCACGGGCGTTCCGCAACAGCACCATCGTCGTCGAGTTGCGCGGCATGACAGTAGAAGAAGTGCAATCCTTGATTACGCACCGTCTGCGCATCCTACGGATCGATCAACACGTTGCCAGCATGGAGCAACTCGATCCGTTAATCGTCGCCACCGGCGGAAACCCAAAGGCAATAGAGATTACGCTGGGTCTCATAAAGTACGAGCGTCGCCCCTTACCGCAGATCGTGGACGATCTCTACGCCGCACGCGGCGAAATCTTCACCGATCTCTTCGAGCGCGCCTGGGCGCTCCTCGACGAAGCGGCGCGGCGGGTGCTGATGGTAGCCACCTTCTTCCCCACCAACGCCAGTGGCGCGGCGCTCAGCGCCAGCGCCGACGTGCAGGGCTTTGCCTTTGACCGCGCCATCGAACGCCTCGCCGACATGTCCCTCATTGACGTGCAGATCACCGACATGAGCAGCCCACCGCGCTATGCGTTGCACCCGTTGGTGCGGGCGTTTGCTGAATTTCACCTTAAAGAACGACATGAATTTGAAGAACTTGCACGCAAGCGATGGGCAAACTGGTTTGTTGAACTAACAGCAAAAGTTGGCTATTGTTGGGATGACCTAAGTCGCCTCGGGATGCTTGATATGGACATCGAATCTGTCATAGCAGCATTTAACTGGGCTGAAGAACAGCAACAGTTTGAAACATTGTTTCAAATCTCACAGAATGTTGAATACTTCTTTTGGGTTCGTGGTTTATGGATGGAACGCAAGATTTTTTTAGAAAGACATTTGAATATAGCTTTTTTACTTGAGAGAGATTCGGAAAAATCCTTTGCCTTAGCGAGATTAATCGAGATTTTCATATATCAAGAAGATAACGAAAGCATCAAAAAATTAGCACCTATAGTAATTAATTTTTTTAATAAAAAAATAAATGATGTCGATTTCTGCTATGCAATACATGCGATAAGTTTTTATTACACTACAATAGGCAAAAATTTACTTGCTCGTGAATTAATTGAGCAATCATTTCAAGATGTGATTTTAGAAAAATCAGCTACTTCTTTATACAAAGTTTATTTATCTGCATTCTATTACAGGATGCGGAATTTCAAGAAAGCAAAGAAACTTTTTTCAAAGGCTCTTGATTACAGTTATGAGATAAACTATATTAGAAATGTTATTTTTTGTCAATATCATCTTGCTAATATTGAAATTATGCAAGGTAACGATCAATCTGCTGAATTGTATCTCGTAGCAGCTCATGAATCAGCACACCAGCACGATGATCAAGGAGAATTATTATCAGAGATTCTTTACGCTTACGCCCGTCTCTATAAATTACGGAGCAACATTCCTCATGCAAAACGAGCAATTGGTCAGACTATCGATCTTTTCGAGCGTCTGGGTATGCGTCATAAATTAACTGATGCTCGTCGGTGGCTTCAAGACCTAGAAGCAGGGGTGAAGTCTTATGAAGCTATCTCAGAATAATCTTCATAAGTGGACAGAAAATATGTGTATCGCCTTATGAGATCGCATTGCAACACCAAGAAACTCGATAAGTTCGCCCCTCTCCCACAACGTGGGAGAGGGGCTCAGGTGGTAAGGGCAATCCAAGGAATCCCCATCACCTGTTCGTGGCTGCTAGAATCACTGCTCGCTTCGCTTATGAATTCGAACGATTTGCCTAGCGTTGCGGGCGCAGATAGAGCCGCAGCGCAACGGCGATCAGGGCGATCACCGGCGGCCAGACGGTGGCGAGCGTGATGGTGCTAGGGGCGATCAGGGTAGCCAACAGGA
>RSAS01000370.1 GCA_003934145.1 Candidatus Viridilinea halotolerans
CTCCACACCTCCCACCAGACTGTAAAGCAGATCGCCGCAAGGCGAAACCATCCCTCAGGAGCGCAGCGAAGGGTCTCTCGTCAGTCGAAAAGAGATGCTTCCCCTTCGCTTCGCTCGAGGGCTTCGGCGCGCTCAGCATGACAGGCTGCTGGGGTACGTAAAAGTTTCTGCTTCCCTAAGACATGGTTCATAGTTACTTTACAGTTTAGTGCCACGCACCGCTTTCTGATGCGCTCGGGCTGACCCCTGAAACCTGACCCCTGAAACCTTGTCTAAAGTCGGCACTACCTGGATAGGGCGATGACACAACACAACGATCCAATCCCCCCCTCTCTCACGCTGCGTTTTACGCCAACCCCTGATGGGGCGCGCATTGGGTGGGAGAGTGACGCTGGTGGTACGTGCAGCAGCCTGTTCCGCTTGCCCATGGCCCGCGCGGCATTGCCGACGCTGATCAAGGCGCTTGATGCGCTGCAACATCCCGACTATCCGCGTGTTGGGCCACCCTTTTCCCCTGAAGAGGTGCAACACCTGAGCGATCTCGGTTTTTGGGATGGTCGTCGTGTGGTGGCTGAGTTGCACCGACTGGTGGGGCAGCAATTGTATGCCGCCTTAGTTGCCGACCGCGAAGGGGAGTTGGCGCTGCGCCTAGCGCGTGAGGCGGCGCGGGCGCAGCGCCAGGCGTTGACCTATCTGCTCCGTTTTCCGCCCGAGGCGGTGGAGTTGGCGGCGCTGCCTTGGGAGGCGTTGTGGGATGCTCGCCAGGCGCTGCTGCTCTCGCGCGGGGGGCGTCAGCCTGATGCCCTGGTGCGCTACATCGATCTGAACGAAGCCCTGTCGCCACCGTTGCCGGTGGGGCAGAAGTTGCACATCTTGGCCCTTGCGCCACAGGCGGGCATTCCCACGCAGATTCGTGCCGCAGAGCGCGCCGCACGCCATGCCAGTTGGACGGCGCTGCGCGATCAGGGGCTGCTAACGTGGGACGAGCTTGCGCCGGTGACGGCGCGCGCACTCGATGATCGCATGCGTGCCGGGCCTCCGCCCGACGTGATTCACTACTACGGCCACGGGAGTTATAGCGACGGCCAGGGCTACTTGGTCTTTGACAGCGAGATCGGCGCGGGCCAGCATGAACTGGTCAGTGCCGGGCGCTTGGCGGCCCTGCTCGGCGAGATACGCCTGATCATGCTCTTTGCCTGCCAGTCGGCGATGGTTGCGGCTGCACCGCAACAGAGCCTCTTTACCGGCATCGCCCCCGCGCTGAGCGCCGTCTCTGAAGCGGTGGTTGCCATGCAACTGACCGTGCGCATCACCGCGGCGACCCGCTTTAGCGAGGTCTGCTACCGCGAACTGGCCCGGGGCCGCTCGTTGCAGACCGCCGTCGCCGAAGCGCGCCGTTCGCTCTACGTCATCGAACAGGATGGCGCAAGCTGGTATGTGCCGACGCTCTACCTACGCACCCGCGAGCAGCGCCCGGTCTATCTGCTGGCGGGTGGGCATGGAGATGGGCAGGGAGGGCAGGAGCCTTCACTAGCGCGAAAAAATCCTGAGCCGCACCGCTTGGCTGCGACAGACTCAGCCAGCGCGCTGCCGCCTCAAGTTTCAGCGCGCCATTTGGGTCGAGAAGAGGTGCAAGAGCTGGTTGATCTGCTCTTGGCCTGTCCGGCAATGCAACAGAGCAACCGCCGTGCGAGCGTGTTAGAATTTATCGAACCACAGGTGCGCCACGCGATTGAACGTGATACGCAGAACCGCAACGATGTCTTACAGATCGTTACCACCTGCAACGACTATCCTGGCGCATTGGATGAACTGGTGGCTGGGGTACGTTTTTTTGATCAAGGTACATTTGCATGCCAGGCGCTGGAAGCGTTTTGGCGGCAGAGGGGAGAATAGGTGATTGGGCTGCTACGTAATGGCCCTCACCCCCGGCCCCTCTCCCACGTTGTGGGAGAGGGGGGAAGGCTGCGAGATTTTTGGTGTTTATGAAAAGGTCGCAGAGGAATACCAAGAATCGCGTTCTCTTCCCCCCCCCCTCTCCCGCTTGCGGGAGAGGGGGGCAGGGGGGTGAGGGTCAACCGGCGCATTATCGTAATGAATTCGTAAGCATCTGCACCAGATCCCTTATGCACGGCGTTGGGCGATAACGTCCCTACAAACCGTTCCTTATACGGCAACGTTACGAACTCGGTTAAAAATAAGCAAACGGCAAGGATAAAATGCAGCTTAAACCTCCACAAATTCGCCAGATGGTTGACCTGTTGCTCGCTTGCAACGCTATCAGGGATCGCGTCATTCGCAATAGTGTTTTGGCATTTCTGAAGGAGCAAGTGCGAGGGGCCATTACTCGGCACGATCAGGATCGTGTCGATGTGTTCAATATCATCTGCACCTGCAACGACTATCCTGATGCTTTTAACGATTTACTGGAGGGAGTGCGCTGTTTTGACGAGGGTAGCACCCCGTTGCATGTACTTGAAGCATTTTGGCAGGGTCTTGTCGGTGCGCCAGCCAACGCAGCACCACCGCCGCCCCAAACAAACCCACGCCAGCTTGAGGATAGGCTCTGCTACATTGATTTCAAGCAGGCGGTGGCTACATTCGAGGCGACACGGAGGAGCTTTGGTGACAGCGGTGGATCTGCACTCTTTCTGATGCAGGAGAGCGATGTACTAGGTGCCAAATGGTTCATGCATCGCATGCATGGTTTTTTGAGGGAAATTACTTATGATATTCACCTCCCTGTTCGACAGTGATCCTATGGTTCCCTGATTTTCCTGATTACCCACTTGG
>RSAS01000885.1 GCA_003934145.1 Candidatus Viridilinea halotolerans
CTGTTCTTCTGTTCTTCTGTTCTTCTGTTCTTCTGTTCTTCTGTTCTTCTGTTCTCCTGTTCTTCTGTTCTCCCCTATGCACTACCGCGAACCCATCATTACCCTTGGCCGCGTGCTCGCCGCTGAGCAGCGTAGCGGCTGTAAAGATGCGGCAACGCCGCAGGGTCTCGATCAGTTCTTGGCTGTTTGGCAGGCGCAACATAACGAGGCGCTGCTTGAACCTGCGGTGCGAAGCGCCATGGATCTGTTGGCCGATTACGGCGCCCAAGCACTCCTCATGCGCTACGCGCATATCCAGCGAGCGCTGAGTGGCTTGCGGGCGCTCTTTCGCGCCCAACAGCAAGCCGAAGAGTCGCCTACGGAAAACCATGCGCTGGCCTTAGGCACTGATGCGCCCGCCGATGATGCTGCGCCTGCGTCGAGTCCTGCGGTGGCGCACGAGCCAACGCCTTCTGCGCCGCCAAAGGCAAAACCCACTGCGAAGGGCAAACCGCGCAAGGCGAGCGTCCCGGCGGCACCGCTGGAACCCAAGCCGGCTACTGATCTCGAATTGACCGATGGCCTCGAGCGGGTGCCCGGCCTGGGGCGCAATGATGTCAATGCCTTTAAGCGCCTGGGGTTGCGTACGGTGGAGGATATGCTCTACCACTTTCCCCATCGTTACGACGATTTCTCGACCCAGCAGGGAATTGCTGATCTGGTTGTGGGCAGCACGGCGACGCTGGTGGGTGAGATTACTGATGTGCGCATGCTCGGCGGCCCGCGCCCCCGCGTTGAGGTGGAGGTGAGTGACGAGTCGGGGGCGATTCGGGCGGTCTATTTCAATCAACCCTGGCTGATGAAGCAGTTCACGCTGGGGCGTAAAATTACGCTGAGTGGCAAGATCACCGCCTTCAACGGTAAGCGCCAACTTAGTTCGCCCACCTGGGAACCCTATATGCCCGATGTAGAATCGTTGCACACCGGGCGCTTGGTGCCGGTGCATCCGCTCACCAAGGGCTTGCTGGAGCGCAATGCGCGCGCTGCGATTAAGCTTGTCGTGGATGCGGTTGCGCCCAAGGTGCCCGATTACCTGCCCGAAACCTCACGGAAGCGGCGCAATCTCTTGCCGCTGGGGGCGGCCCTGGCCCAGATCCACTATCCCGTTAGTAGCCAAGAGGTGCAGCGTGCCCGCGAGCGCCTCGGCTTTGATGAGTTTCTCTTCATTCAGCTTGGCGTTGTGCAGCGCAAGTTGCTCTGGCAGGGCGAATTGGGCTACCAACTGCACTTCATGCCCGAACTGCACGCGGATCTACAGCGCCAGTTGCCCTTCAGCCTCACTACAGCGCAGCGCCGTTCGCTTGATGAGATCTTCGCCGATATGGCGCACCCCAAACCAATGGCGCGCCTGCTCCAAGGCGATGTTGGCTCGGGCAAAACGGTGGTCGCCGCTGCTGCATTGCTGCAAACGATTGGCAATGGCTTCCAGGGTGCGTTGATGGCCCCCACCGAAATTTTGGCTGAACAGCACTACAAAGGGCTAAAACAACTACTCGGACGGGTGGCGGTGCCGCGCAGCACCACGCAGACTGATGACGAGCAGGCGTGGCAAGCACAGATCGATCCCGAAGAGGCGGCGCGTCTCGCGGAGATGAAGGCGATTCTGGGCATGAGCGCCGCCGATGATATGGAGGGTCAAGGGGTGCGCGTCGCGCTGCTTACCGGCAGCCTCGGTGCCCGCGAGCGGCGGCGCGTGCTGGAGGGCATTGCCAAGGGCGACGTGGATCTCGTCGTCGGCACCCACGCGCTCATCACCGATAGCGTGCGCTTCCACTCCTTGGGCTTGGTTGTCGTAGACGAACAGCACCGCTTCGGCGTCGAACAGCGCCAGCGCCTGCGCGATAAGGGCTTTAACCCCCACCTGCTGGTGATGACCGCGACCCCCATTCCGCGCACGCTCACCATGACGATCTATGGCGACCTCGACACTTCGCTGCTCGACGAGTTGCCGCCGGGCCGTCAGGCGATTCGCACGCGCTGGGTGCGCAAGCGCGACCGCGACAAAGCCTATCGCCATGTGCGCCGCGAGGTCGAAAAGGGGCGTCAAGCCTTCGTCATCTGCCCCTTGGTCGAAGAGAGCGAAAAGGTTGATCTGCCTTCTGCTGAGGAGATGTATGAACATCTGCAAAGCACTATCTTTCCCGATCTGCGCGTCACCTTGTTGCACGGGCGCATGTTGCCGCGTGAAAAAGATGAGGTGATGGTCGCCTTTCGTGAGCGTCAGTACGACATTCTCGTTGCCACCGCCGTAATCGAAGTGGGCATTGATATTCCCAACGCCTCGACGATCCTGATCGAAGGTGCAGAGAGCTTTGGATTGGCCCAATTACACCAGTTTCGCGGGCGGGTCGGGCGGGGGCAACACCAGAGCTACTGCATCCTGATTAGCGACAAAGACGACAACGAAGTGACCAAGCAGCGGCTTGAGGCGATGGAAGCCTCGACTGATGGCTTCAAACTTGCTGAGATCGATCTGAACCTACGCGGCCCGGGCGAATTCTTCGGCACGCGCCAGAGCGGCACACCCGACCTGAAGATCGCCGGCCTCACCGACACGCGCCTGCTCCACGCCGCGCGCGAAGAGGCGGAGGCGATTCTGCAGTCCGACCTGCAACTGGCCCAACCGGAACACGCCCTCTTGCGCCAGAAAGTAGAGACGTTCTGGGCCGAAGCGGCCAAAGCCGGATGAGAGGATACACCCCCCGGCGGGGGTTTAAGGGCGGACAGAACATTCGCTCGGCAAGTCACGGATA
>RSAS01000359.1 GCA_003934145.1 Candidatus Viridilinea halotolerans
GTTGCAATGCGATTCCAGAAGGGGGCGCACACGTTTTCTGTCCGCCCTTAAAGCCGGGCGGGGGGGGGTGTTCGGGGGCCGTGCCCCCGCGCCGCTTTCTGATGAGATCGGGCTGACACCTAAAACCTGACCCCTGAAACCTTGCCTTTGCGTCAAAAGACGTTCACCGCCATATGCGCACCGTTCCGTCCGTCGCGCCGCTCACCAGCAGCGCACTCTGCGGCCCAGTGGCATAGGCCAGCCGCGTAATGGTGCCGCTGTGCGCTTGGGTTGCCGTTGGTGGGCGCGGTTTCGTTTTGCCTAGCCGCCAGCGCCACAAGGTTCCCGCCGCGTCGCCGACGGCCAACGTGCGCCCATCAGGGGCAAAGGCGAGGCTCGTGGCCGCGTGGCCTTGCCCGGCCAGCGTCACGCTCGCCGCGCCATCGTGTGCTCGCCAGATGCTTACCTGCCCGCTCTGCCCCCCCACTGCCAGGAGTTGCCCATCGCCACGAAAGGCCAAGCTACGCACCTGTTCCGCTCCCACCGTGCGCTGCCACAGCGGCCCCGCCTCCGCCCCCTGACGCTCCAGATCGGCTACGCGCCAATAGTGTACCGTCCCGTTATCACTCGCCAGCGCCAAACTATCCGCCTGCGGGCTAAAGACTACCAGCCGTGGGCGGCCCTGCACACCGCGCAGGATGCGCCAAAAATACCCCCCTGGCCGCTCGTCCAGGGGCGCGAGACGCCACAACTGCACCGTCGTCGCGCCGTCGCTGCTGGCCGCCAAACGCCCATTGGGGGCCAACGCCAGCACCTGCGCACCGCCCTGTAGTTGCACCAGCAACGCCATCGTATCGCGTTCTGCAGCGCAGACGCGGATTGTCCGATCCGCCGCCGCCGAGACCACCACCCCTGGCGCAGCAAACGCCAGATCCAGGATCGCCCCACGATGCTCGCGCCGCCGCACCCGTGCGCCCGTCGCGTCGTGCAGTTGGTAGGCCACCGTCGCGCCATCGCTGCTGCCCACCACCAACTGCTGCCCATCGCCCCGCAACGCCAGACTCGTCACGCCAGCCGCAAACGGCTGCAACGTCGCCACTGGCTGCCCCGTGGTGGCCAGCCACGCCAAGAGTTGCTGATCCTCCGCGACACTCGCTACGGTTGTGCCATCCGCGCTAAAAGCCACCCCCACCACCGGCCCTTGGTGGTGGCTCAACACGCGCAGCAGCGTGCCATCATGCCCGCGCCACAGACGCACGGCATGATCATCCGCGCCAGTCGCCAGCAACGCCCCATCCGGACTAAAGGCCAGCGTCGTCACCGCCCCGCCATGGCCCTCCAGCGTTGCCAGCGCCCGCCACGTCGTCACCGCCCAGAGGCGCACCTGCCGCCCGCGCGAGCCAGCCGCCAGACGCTGGCCATCGGGGCTAAAGGCCAGCGCCGCCACCGCCCCGCCGTGGCCCACCAACGTCTGCACCAGCGTGCGATCCCAGCTACGCCACACGCGCACGCTGTGGTCTGCGCCACCCGCCGCCAGCAGCGAGCCATCGGGGCTAAAGGCCACACAGGTTAAGGCACCACCCTGATCGTCCAGCGTCGCCAGCAGCGCCGGCCCGCGTTCCTCCTCACTTGTGCGCCACAAGCGCAGGCTGCAATCACGCCCCACCGAAGCCAGCATGCGCCCGTCGGGTGCAAAGGCCAGCGCACTGATCGGCGCTTGGTGACCAATGCCAAAACCCCAAAAACTTCCCGTCATCAGATCCCACAGCATCAACTGTGTACCCACCGCCAGTGCCAGCCGACGCCCCTGCGCCCCCAGCGCCGCGCAACAACTGGGGCAATCAAGCGCCCAAAGCGGCGGGCCACCCGCCAGCGGCACCAACGTCGGCCCCCCGCCCGACACGAGCAGCGCGTACTTGCCATCCACCAGCAGCAACCCACGCGCCACGCCGCGCCCCAAACGGCGCAGCAACCCCTGCTGAGCGAGTTGCGGCAACTCAAACGCCCCCCGCAGCGCCAGCGCCGCCAGCGGTGCCTCTTCCGGCTCAGGCAGTACCACCGGCTCAGGCAAAACTACGGGCGACACGACTGCCGCCAGATGCTCCTGCACGCGCTGCAACAGTTGGGCATAGCTACGCGCATGAAAGAGGTCGAAACGTTCTGCGTCGTGCAGCGCCTGCGGCACTTCACCACTCGTCAGACAGAGCACCAGCAGTAAACGCCGCTCATTGGGCGTCAATGGCAAGAGATCCAACAGATTCGCCACCCCCGCCGCCAAACGCCCCGCATCCCACGCCCGCCGCGAAAGGCAAAACAGCACCACCGCCGCCCCACGCAGGGCATCATGCTGGGCCCGCGCCCCCGCCAGATCTGCCGCCAGCGCCACATCCAGCCCATCAGCCGCCAAGCGCTGCGCCACCACCCGCACGGCATCCCCATCATCCGCAGCGCACACCAGCAATATTTGCGGCGCGGCGGCGGCGAGATCGTGAGGTGAAGAGGCGGAGGCGGCGTGATGCGCGGAGGCGGGGACGTGGTGCAATGCTACACTTTTGCCTTCGGGTTTCATCGAATCGTTACCGTTCATGCTTCTTGCGGTATTGCCAAAAATCCCAACATCTTCGCCCCCTCTCCCGCTTGCGTTCATGGGCGGACAGAAAACCCGTTCCGCCTCCCCGCGTCCCCGCGTCCCCGCGTCCCCGCCTCACCGCCTCACCGCCTCACCGCGCCCCCGCCTCACCGCCTCACCGCCTCTCCGCCGCCTCACCGCCTCACCGCCTCACCGCCTCTCCGCCTCTCCGCCTCTCCGCC
>RSAS01000656.1 GCA_003934145.1 Candidatus Viridilinea halotolerans
GCGCTCGGCCAAAGCGCAGAGTTCAGCCGGAAGTTGGCCAGCGGCCACCTGTTTGGTAAAGCGCAACTCGAGCGAGCTGCCACACTTATAGGCCTCCGAAAGCAGAAAGCAGGTTAGCGCCTGCGCCGCCGCCAGTTGGTCATACTCCGGCGGATGCGCCGTGAGAAACGCATCCACCTCCAAGCAGTTATGCTCACGGCTATGGCGCAACACCGTCGCCCCCAGCAGCACATTCTGGACGGTAAAGCGGTAGGGACGCCAAGCGTGGTTTTGGGGCAATGTCCCACCACGAGCGTGGTCGTAGTGAAAATACTGCTGGTACTCTTGCACCCGCTCCTCAAGCCGTTGTAGTTGCTGCTGGCGCTGTGGCGGCGCTTGCTTGGTGCGCGCACCGCGCTGGAGGTGGGGCTTAAGGTGGTGATAATCGTCGGCGGTAAAGATACGAAACGTGCCCATGGGCTATCCATCTTGAGGGGGAGGTTTGGAGGGGCTTCGCTCCTCCAAACCTCCCCATGACGGGTTGTGCGCGCGGCTTTGCCACCCCCACAAAGCGACTAAGGGTTGTGCAAAGCGTTACGTCATACCCCCATCCCACAACTGCGCATACTTCGCACACAACGCATCGGCAGGATGGCTGCGTTGCTGCAAGGCCATAGCCAGCGGGGCGAGCAAGGCCGCGTCGGGGTCGCCCGCTAGGGCACTGGTGGCCGCCGCTAGCACCGTGGCCCCCCTGGAAGCCAATGCATCGTCGCGCCAACCCCAGCGCGCCGCGTGCTGGTGCTGGGCCGCATTAGGCGTGGTTGCACGCCCAAGCAAACTCTGATCTAAGATTAACCCCTTCAACAAGGCGAGGAGCGCAGCGTAAAGGCCAAAATCGCCACAACTATCACACGCCTTAAACTCAATGCGCCCCACTTCGTGGGGGTTGCGCGCCAGTTTGGTCAGCACCGGCGTACTGACCATCAGATCGCGTGGCTCGGCGAGGTAGACGCGCACGGCAGGGCGCGCCCCCGTGCGCAACGCCGTGCGCCACGACAACCCCTCCCAGCGCTGCCCAGCCGCAAAAGGCGCATTGAAACTGAAAGGGACAATCGCCGGGCTGTAAAAGGTTAGCTTGCGCCCGAGATCACACACCTGCGCCGGGCTTAGGTCGCTCCACGAGAGATTGAAATCGGGGCCAAAGGTCAACATCGGCAGATGCTCGGTCTGATACTCCGGCTCATCCGCAAAAAGACGCTGCTCGTAGGCGTTCAGCGGTGGATCGTAGCAGAAACTTGTGCGCAAGGGATGACATGCCACATTGATCAGCGTGAAACCGGCAGCCTGCGCAACCGCGTTGAGTTGGCCGTAGCTTGTGGTCAACTCCGCTACTGCCGCCACAATCGTCGGGTGGACGGTAGTGCGAATTTCGATGCCCTTCGCTGCGAAAGCAACCAACTGGCCCGCTTCGTCGAACCGTTCCACGCCCTCAATATACCAACGTTTATGGCGAATCCCGGCATCACCCACATGCAACTGCGGATAGTCGGTAGCATAGAGCGGCAACTGGGCAACAAGGTCAGCAAATTCAGCGAAGGTGGTATTGGCAAAGTCGGCGAACTGCCCATCCGGGCGCAGCAGCGCAACCTCGTGCTCGATGCCGAAACGGAACATAGGTGCCTCGTGGTGCAAATGGGGCATCGCCCCCGCCTTGCGTCCATATTATACCGTTTACCGTCAAGGTGACTTCAACCCTTGCACTTTGTTCTAGCGCGGCGTATAATGCAAAAGACTTTATTATCGCTAGTCTGGTTTTCCCCTGGAGATCCGTCGCTCTCTGCAAGGACGACGCATGGAAGAACTGATGAGGATCGCTACTGACCCGAACGCGTCCCCGTCGCCTGATCACGATGAGCAAGACGCTGCCTTTGAGGCTGAGGAACGCGCTCTGATGGAGGAGTTCCTCAGGAACCCCGCCCACGACTATCGCAACCTTAAGTATGGCGATACCGCCGATGGCAAGATCATGCGCGTAGATCGCGATGAACTCTTGGTTGACATCGGTGCCAAGGCTGAAGGGTTCGTTCCGGCACGCGAAATGCAGTCGCTCTCACCTGAAGATCGCGCTGCATTGCAGGTTGGTGACACGATCTTGGTCTTTATTGTCCAGTCTGAGGACAAAGAGGGCCGGGCGATTCTCTCGGTGGATAAGGCGCGCCAAGAGCGGAGTTGGCGTGTGCTTCAGTCTGCCCACGAAACGGGTGATGTGATCAGCGCTCGCGTGGTCAATTACAACAAGGGTGGTCTCTTGGTCAACCTTGATGGCGTGCGTGGCTTTGTTCCGGCCTCACAGGTGACGGGCATTAGCCGTGGCCCCGACACTCAGAAGCAGTCCGATATGGCTCGTATGGTCAATACGGATCTGAAGCTGAAAGTGATCGAGATCAACCGCAACCGTAATCGCCTCATCCTCTCCGAACGGCAAGCCGTCCAAGAGTCGCGCGAGAGCAAAAAGGATGAATTGCTCTCTAATCTCAATGAGGGTGATGTGCGCACCGGCGTCATTAGCTCTGTCTGTGATTTCGGTGCCTTTGTAGATATTGGCGGTGCCGATGGTCTTGTCCACCTCTCCGAGATCTCTTGGAGCCGCGTCAAGCATCCCAATGAGGTGCTGAAGGTGGGCGATAAGGTGCATGTCACCATCCTGAGCATTGACCAAGATCGCAAGCGCATTGCGCTTTCGATTAAACGTACCCAGAGCGAACCCTGGACGCGGGCCGGGGATCGTTATCAACTGGGGCAGATTGTCG
>RSAS01000567.1 GCA_003934145.1 Candidatus Viridilinea halotolerans
CCGCCTCACCGCCTCACCGCCTCACCGCCTCACCGCCTCACCGCCTCACCGCCTCACCGCTCTTCCAGGCCAACATCGCCACTGCGCCCGCCGCGTTTCTGCACGAGGCGCAACGCCTCAATGCGCATGTGGCGATCTACTGCTTTGCACATGTCGTAAATGGTGAGTGCCGCGACACTCACGGCGGTCAGTGCCTCCATCTCGACGCCGGTTTGGCCACTTGTGCGTACGGTCGCTTCGATCAGCAGCGCATGCCCTGCGGGATCGGGATTCAGGGTCACTGCGACATGGGTAAGAAGGAGACTGTGGCAAAGCGGAATCAGTTCTGGGGTGCGTTTGGCGGCCATAATCCCGGCGACGCGTGCAACGGCCAGCACATCGCCTTTGGGCAGATTTCCACTCATGATGAGCTGCAGCGTCTCCGCCTGCATCACCACCTGTCCGCGTGCGATCGCCTCGCGCTGGGTAACCGCTTTGGCCCCTACGTCAACCATGTGGGCATGGCCAGCGGCATCAAGATGGGTAAGCTTTTTTTCTTCCATTGTGCGTTGTGTTGGGGCAAGCCCCCGGCGGGGGTTTGGGGGAGGCTTCGCCTCCCCCAAAAAAACAGGGTTCGGGGCGTAGCCCCAACAGCGGGTTTTAGGGCGGCAGCCCTAAACGTAATGCGTATGGGGCCATGCCCCTAATCTCCACCCGGCAGAGAAATTTCTTGGGAGCCAAGCCCCCAAACCCCCACCGGAGGTGGTAGGGTTACAACGGTAACCCTATCTTTTACCCCTTACATCTGCCGAAACAGGCTGCCGCGTTGTGCCAAAGCCCATGCGTTTTCTGGATCAATCTCGATAGCGCGGGTGAGATCGATGTAGGCCTCTTCAAAGATCTTGAGGGCTTGGTAAGCGGCCCCCCGGCGGCTCAGCGTCCACGAGTCCTGCGGATTCATTTCGAGGGCGTGGTTGAAGTCGCTGATTGCTTCGTCAAAACGACGCGAAAGGCGGTAGCATTCACCACGTTCCGCAATGACCCAACTCGCATCCGGGCGCAATTCAAAGGCTTGGCTGAGGTCGGCAATCGCCTCGTCGTAGCGATTAAGGGCGCGGTAGGTTTGCCCGCGGCTACCCAAAGCCCAGGCATAATTCTCACGCAGTTCAATCGCGCGTGTAAAATCAGCTAAGGCTTGGGCGTATTGGCGGCGCAGGCGATAGATCTCACCCCGTTCCGCATAGGCACCGCTGTGGTTAGCATCAAGTTCAATGACACGCGTAAAATCGGTTACGGCTTCGTCGTGGCGACCGAGGCTGCGGCAGAGCGTGCCGCGCTGCATATAGACCCAGACGTAGGCGGGATCGATTTCGAGCGCCCGGGCAAAATCGACAAAAGCGGCTTCGTTATGCCCCATTGTGCGATGGGCCGCCCCGCGACTGCCTAAGGCCCAACTGTAATCGGGGGCCAATTCAATGGCACGATCGAGATCTTCAACTGCCTCTTCCAGTTGCTCGCAGAGCCGCCGCGTTTCGCCGCGCTCGGCGAAGAGCCACGCCTCACGCGGTGTTAGATCAATAGCTACATTGAAATCAGCTAAAGATTCTTCGTAACTTCCTAGTTCACGATAGCAGATCGCCCGGTGCCCAAGTGCCCAGACATAGTCCGCTTCAAGTTCTAGCGCACGCGAGAATTCCCCAACTGCGGCCTCGTAGTGGCCGGTGACGCGCAAGATCTCACCGCGTTCGGCGATAATCCAAGCCACTTCGGGATCAATCTCTAGCGCCTGGGTAAAATCGGCTAGCGCCTCATTGTGGCGGCGCAGGGCGCGCAGGCTCTGCCCGCGGCTGCCCAAAGCCCACACATAGTCGGGGCGCAACGTGATGGCCTGCGCAAAGGCTTCCACCGCCTCTTCATAGCGACGCATTAAACGCAGCACCTCGCCCAACTCCGCATAGACCGGCGCATCGTCAGGCTCTAGGCTAGCAGCATGACGCAAATCGATCAAGGCATCGTCGTAGTGCCCCAATTCGCGGAGCAACTGCCCGCGCTGGTAGCGCGCCCAAACGTAGTCGGGATCGAGTGCCAACGCCCGGCTGAAGTCGGCAAGCGCCGCTTCGCTGCGATCTTTCTGCAGATCTTCGAGTGACATAGAGTGCCTCGGTTTTTTGTGTGCTAAGGCTGCGCCTTGTGATAACGGCTTCCTTAGACATGGTTTCAGAAAGGGGCTTCGCGCTTTACCATCGTAGTGCCGACTTTCGTCGGCTGAGGTCTTTGGCAGCAATGGGAAGCCGACTAAAGTCGGCACTACCTATTGGCGCAAACGGTAACGTTGCCACGAACCTTGTCTTAGGAATGGTTTGGGTGTGACCAAACCCTGTAGGGCTGCGCCGCACGCCCCGCCGGACGGTGGGAGGATGCGAGGGAACCAGAGGTTCCCTCGCGCACCCTCCCCACTGGGATGGGATTTTTGCGAGGCCATGCCCCCGCCCCCCCAGCGCGGCAAACGGTAAAGTGGTTACGAATCCCTTCGCGAGGGATCGCGCGGAAGGGTGCGCACGGGAAACAAGTTCCCGCACATCCTCTCGCAGCCGCCGCCACAAGCACGTAACCTGGCTACGCAACATCTCCATGGCCCAAAAGCGCCAAGAGGGTTGGCGCAAGTGCGGTCTGCTTCAACGCACCAGGATCATAGGTGCCATTGTAGACCTGATCAGCGAGCTCGCGTTGAATGATCGCGATATGCTCACGCCCGCTGGCGCGGTCACGGAAGGCGGCGTGCTTGAGCAAGAGGGCGGCTTCGTTGCGCGGAGCGATTCGCCCGGCAAAGATGCGGTGAGGGGCGCGTACCTCTAAGGCTAGGCCATTGCAGCGAGTGATGATCGTCTCGTCGCGCTCTTGACGGTAAAAGTTGTTGACCACCGGCTGTTCGCCATAAATATCGCGGTAATAACTGACCGGGTAAGAGCCAAGTCGGGCGAGCATTTCATTCATGCGGAAGCGATGACGTTCGTTGGGAATATGTAAGTAATCCCAGATCACGAAATCCACCTGAGCATCTGCGCAAGCGCGCAGCAGACTACGCAAGCCGCTATCGGTATCGTTGACATAGGGCATCACTGGTAGCAGTGCCACACCCACCGGGATTCCCGCCCGCTTCAGTTCGCTCAACATCTCCAGACGCAGCGCAGGCGGTGGCGCTTTGCCCTCCAGCCGTGGCGCAAGGTGGGGGTCAACCGTGAGCAACGTGGTCATCACGATAGCCAAACTCTGCTCGTTGATGCGTTGCAGCAACGCGGTATCTTCCAACACCGTAGCACTCTTCGTCAGCACCAGCGTCGGCTGGCCGCGTTCGGCCAAGACCTGCAGCACTTGGCGCGTCAGGCGGTAGGTCTGCTCAGCGGGCTGGTAGGGATCGCTCAGCGCACTAATGGCTATCAGATCGCCGCGATCCACCGCCTCAAGCTCGCTGGCGAGGCGTTGGGGCAGATCGAGCGGCACATTGATCGTCTCGTTGAGTGGGCGATCACTGTAGAGCCAGCTATCGCAGTAGGGGCAACCCAACTCGCAGCCACTGTAGATGCTCATGGTGTAGCTGGAGAGGAAGAATTCATTAACGGTCGGACGCCGGGGACTAAGCGCAGGTGCGTCGTGCAAGGCGTCGCGGATGTAGTATGCCATTAGGCCATGTCCTTACTGCGGGCGCTTGCCAGTTCGCGCAGCAATTCATCGTGAATGAGACCATTCGAGGCAACCATACGTTCGTCGTGCGCCCGCCAGGGCTGGTCGGCCCAGGTGGTAATGGTGCCGCCCGCTTCAAGGACAAGCAGCGCCCCCGCCGCGACATCCCACGGACTCAACCCCAGTTCCCAGTGGGCATCGCTGCGCCCGGCGGCAACGGCACAAAGATCGAGCGCTGCCGAACCGGGGCGGCGAATATCTTGCGCCTTGAGCAAAAGATGGTTGTGTTCGCGCAAATTATTATCGGGCTGACTGAAACGATCATAGGGAAACCCAGTGGTGAGCAGGGCTTGCAGCAGCGTCGGCGTATGCGAAACACTGAGCGGACGCCCATTGCAATACGCCCCACCACCGCGTTCGGCTGCGAACAACTCGTCGCGCATGGGATCGTAGACCGCCGCGAGGTGCAGTTCATCGCGGCGCAATACCGCCAGCGAGACACAGAAGATCGGCAGGCCATGCAGGTAGTTGAGTGTCCCGTCCAACGGATCAACCAGCCACTGATACTCCGCCCCCGTGCCAATCGCGCCCCCTTCCTCCGCCAGAATCGCGTGATCAGGAAAACGCTCACGAATCGCCGTCACGATCAGCGCCTCACTCGCCTGATCCGCATCGGTTACCACATCCGCGAAGCCCTTCGACGTCACCTCGCGGCGTTCGGCAAAACGGCCACGCAAAATGGCACCGGCACGCAGGGCTAAGGTAATGACAAAATTGAGCATGACGAACCTCGAATAATACGGGATGGTTTCAGAAAGGGGCTTCTCGCTTTACCGCCGTGGTGCCAACTTTAGTCGGCTGAGGTCGCCGATAGACCCGATTGCCGACTAAAGTCGGCACTACCTAGGGCGCAAACTGCAAAGTAGCTTGAAACCATCCTTATGCTACGAATCATGGTTGACATTGTACCAGCAAGCAGGCAAATCGGGGAAGATCGCGCTTGCCGGGGAGGGGTTCGAGGGGGGGCTTCGCCCTCCTCGAATCCCTCCTTTTGGTATTTTCTTCAAAAAACTTGAAACATTTGTTTGCTTATGCTATGATGGCTAGAATTCTTCAGACACTGTTTCGGGACTCCCAGGGGTAGGGGGTGGGGTTTTAGAGGAGGGCTTCGCCTCCCCTGCGATGGAGTCTTTCAGTTCATGTTTCAGGAGTATCCAATGGATTTTCCCTTTGCTGGTATGAATCCCTACCTCGAAGCGCCCAAGCTCTGGCCTGACGTTCACCATCGCTTAATTACGGCCATAAGCGATCAACTCGAAGCGCGTCTGGGGCCGCACTATACCACGGCGATCACGCCCTATGTGAGCCTGGAGTGTGCCGATTTTACGCCGGTACGGGTGGCGGTGGTGCCCGACGTGGCTATCTTTGAGGCGGCGCAGGAGTATGTGGCCACCCAAGCGCCCATCGCGCCCGCACCACTCACTGGGGTGGCCCCGCTGCTCGTGCCCATGCGCTACGCTCGTTTAGAAATCGTTACGCTTGATGATGGGGCTTTAGTGACCGCAATTGAGGTGCTTTCGCCAGCCAATAAACGCCCTGGCCCCGATGGTGCCGATGCCTATGAAAAAAAGCGCCAAGCGCTCTTTCACGCTCCCGCTCATCTGCTCGAAATCGATCTGCTGCGCGCTGGCCGTCGCCCGCTGGTGCAGGCCGACCTGCCCCCCACCCCCGGCTTCATCTACCTGAGCCGCGCTGCACACCGCCCGCGCATCGAGATCTGGCCCGTCACTTGGCACGAGCCATTGAGCATCGTCCCCGTCCCTTTGCGCCACCCCGATCCCGACGTGCCGCTTGATCTCAATGCCTGCCTACGCCAAATCTACGCGAGCGCCCGTTACGGTCGCCGCATTGACTATGGCGCATCACCCCCTCCACCCGATCTGACCCCCGCCGAGACCGCTTGGCTTGATGAACATCTGCGTGCAAAGGGCCTGCGTTGATTTTGCCGCTCCCGCAAGCGGCAGCGGCAATGCCTAGTTGGTGAGCCTGTCGAACCTGAGCTTGCCGAAGAGGGGAAGGCAGCACAGTTTTTTGCGCTCCTTATCCCGAAAGCCCCACCCTACTCCGCTTCGGCCAAGCCGAGTGCTTCACGGGCGGCGGCGGCGACAAAGAGGGAGCCAGTGACGAGCACGAGATCGTTGGCACGGGCCATGCCTTGGGCGGTGGCGAGCGCCGTGGCGACGTCGGGGGCCATGACGAGGGGGCCGTGCAGGTGTGGGGTGACGGCGGCAGCAATACGATCCAGATCCATCGCTCGTGGATGGTGCGAACGGGTCACGACGACGCCGGCGACGGCGGGAGCGAGCGCGGCGGCCATGGCGTCGATCTCTTTGTCCCGCGAGGTGCCCAAGACCAAGATGAGCCGCTCGTGCGCGATGGCATCGCGGATGGCGGCGATCAATTTTGTACACGAATCGCCGTTATGGGCACCATCAATGAGGATGGGCGGCGCACCAGGCAGCAGTTCAAAACGGGCGGGCCAACTGACCCTCGCAAGCCCACTGGCGAGGGCCGCATCAGGCAACGCGAAGCCGCTCTGCCGCAACAGCAGCGCAACGCCCAAGGCGAGACGCGCATTTTCGATCTGAAAACTGCCCCGTAGCGCCGGTTGCAGCGGTACCGGGTAGGCCATAAGCTCACCCTGATCGCGCAACAATCCTTCCGGGTGCGCCAGCCAGAGGGGTGCCCCGCACGTTTGGGCCTCTGCAACGAGCACAGGTTGGGCTTCGGCGGACTGCGGCACCGTCACGGCGGGCACATGGGGCTTGATAATACCCGCTTTATTCCACGCAATCTCGGCGAGGCTTGCCCCCAGAATGGCGCGATGGTCGTAACTAATCGAGCTAATCGCGCTCACCACAGGCGTGATGACATTGACTGCATCGAAACGTCCGCCCATACCAACTTCAAGGATCGCGAGATCAACGCGTGCGGCGGCAAAATGTTGCAGCGCCACCAACAGACCCAGGTCAAAGGTGGTGGGCCGCCCGTAGCAGGTCGCATCGAACGCCTCAAGTAACGGCTGCAACGCAGCAATCTGGGCGATGAGTGTGGTACGAGAAATGGGCACACGATCAACTTGGATGCGCTCGCGGTAGGAGCTAAGATGGGGCGACGTGAAGAGGCCAACGCGCAACCCAGCGGCGCGCACCATGGCCTCAAGCAGGGCAGCGCTGCTCCCCTTGCCTTTGGTGCCAGCCACAACCACACAGCGCAACCCCGCCTGCGGCAACCCCGCTATGGCCAGCAACGCATGCATGCGGCGTATATTGTCCGCCGCCGCATCGGGCGTCGCCGCTGGCCGCCGCGTTGGATCAACAAAGCTATAGAGATAATCCAGCGCAGCTTGATAGGTCGTGATGTGGCTCATAGGCAGGGGGAAGAACAGAAGAACAGAGGAACAGAGGAACAGGGGGACAGAACGCGGGCATGATACCATAAAGTCTAAGCGCGCTCCGCTTCCCGCCCCGCCGGGCGGCTCTGCGGCTCAAGCCGCCGGCTACGCTACCCGTTAGGCATGGTTTCAGAAAGGGGCTTCGCGCTTTACCATCGTAGTGCCGACTTTCGTCGGCTGAGGTCTTTGGCAGCAATGGGAAGCCGACTAAAGTCGGCACTACCTATTGGCGCAAACGGTAACGTTGCCACGAACCTTGTCTTAGCACTTTTGTTGTTGCATGGCATGCTATACTTGCACGCAACGTAAGGACACATAAAAGCATGCCTTCCCTAATAGGGGAAGCGGAAACTTTTAAGCACCCCCGCAGCCTGTCATGCTGAGCGCAGCGAAGCCTCGCTTTTCGACCGAAGAGAGACCTTTCGTTGCGCTCAGGGTGGCAATGCGATAGGCTCAATAGTAAACGGTATAAGCTCGCGCAAAGCCGCAAAGCCGCTAAGGCTTGGCACAACTACCGTCGAAAACGTTGCGCCCTTGCGCCTTTGCGTCAAGAAACCTGTCTTACTTGAAACGTATTGGATCATGCCCAAGGTTCGTACAATGACGCCTAGCCAACTTGCCCTTGCTACACAAGTTCACCGTAATCAGCAACTCTTCTCTGATTACTACCTCAACTATATCTTGCCCCGCAGTGGCGATTGGCGTGCGCTTACCGATCGGGCGGCGCTGCTGTTGCAGGAGGTGCAGACGATCTGGGCCGCTTTTGTGCCGAGTGCGAATGAGGCCCAGACTGAAGATGGTCTGATTAAGCCGGTGTTGCAGGCGCTTGGTCATACGTTTGAGGTGCAGGCGGCGCTGCGTACCCCCGATGGCACGAAGAAGCCCGATTATGTCTTTTACCGCGATGCGGCGGCGCGTGATGCCCTCAAGGGCGCGATGCTCGATGATGCGCTGCCAAGCCACGGCTGTTTTGCGGTGGGTGATGCGAAGTATTGGGATCGTCCGCTCGATATGACGCTTCGTGTGAAGAGTGGCGATGCTTTTAATAATAAAAATCCTGCCTTTCAAATTCATTTTTATATGCAGCACAGTGGTGCTGAGTGGGGCATCCTGACGAATGGCCGCCTCTGGCGGCTCTATCATAAGGAGACGGCGCATAAGCTCGACCGTTTCTATGAGATCGATCTGCCGCTGCTGTTGGAGCGCAATGATCCGGCGGCCTTGCTCTATTTCTATGTCTTCTTCCACCGCTCCGCTTTCGACGAGCATCCGCTCGCGCTGCGGAATATTCTGCGCGCCAGTACCGAGTTCGCCCGCGGCATCAGCGACAATCTGAAGGAGCAGGTCTACGATGCGCTGCGCTGCATCGCGCAGGGTTTTCTCGACTATAGGCCCAATGCGTTGGGACGCGATCCGGCGACGCTCAAGACGATCTTTGATCATAGTCTGATTCTGCTCTACCGGCTGCTCTTTGTCTTCTATGCCGAGGCGCGTGATCTGCTGCCGCTGCGGGCGAATAAGGCGTACCGCAAATTCTACAGTCTCCACGCGATCAAGCGTGAGATTGTGCTGCACGATGTTGCGTTGCTACCGGGGAGCGCAGCCTATTGGCAGCGTCTGCGCATGTTGTTCAACTTTATTAACGTAGGCAGTCCGCCACTCAATATCGCCACCTTCAACGGCGGGCTCTTCGATCCCGCGAAGTATCCCTTTCTCGAAGAGAAGTCTGTCGGCGATGCCCGTCTGATCCAGGCGATTGACATGCTCGCCCGCGTTGATGGCAAGTTTATTGACTATCGTGACCTGGCTGAGCGCCATTTGGGTACGATCTATGAGGGGCTGCTTGAGTACCACCTTGAGGCGCTTGCGTCGGAAGCGCCGTGGGGCGTCGCGCTGCTCAATGATAAGGGCGAGCGCAAGGCGAGTGGCAGCTACTACACGCCCGACTATATCGTCAAGTATATCGTTGACCAGACCGTCGGGCCGGCGCTGCGCCGCGCCGTCGCTGGCCTAGACGATGATGCGGCCAAAATTCGTGCCGTGCTGGCGCTGAATATCTGCGATCCGGCGATGGGTTCGGGCCATTTTCTCGTCGAGGCGACTGAGTATATCGCCCGTTTCCTGGTTGACCTGGCGCTGCCGCCGGATGAAAAGACGGACGAGGCCGATCTCGCCTACTGGAAGCGGCGTGTGGCGCAGAGTTGCATCTATGGCGTGGATCTCAATCCGCTGGCGGTTGATCTGGCCAAGCTCTCGCTCTGGCTCGCCACGGTGGCCCAGGATCGCCCGCTCTCCTTCCTCGACCACCACCTGCGCTGCGGCAATGCGCTGATCGGGGCGCGTCTGGCCGACCTAGAGCTTGGCGGGGTTGCGCCAAAGTCGGGCAAGGCGCAACGCGCCGCTGCGCCGACGGCGCAACTTGCGCTCTTCAGCGACGATGCCTTCCGTCAGAGCATCAGCACGGCGGTGAGTAGCATGTGGCTGATTGAGGATAAGGCGGGCAACACGGTAGCGGAGGTGAAGGAGCAGGAGCAGATCTATGGCGAACTGCGTGCCACACTGACGCGCAAATATGGCCGCCTCGCCAACCTTGCGACCGCCAAACACTTCGGCCTCGACGTTCCTGCCGATCTCAACACACCACTGCACGACTACGCCAGCGGGCGCACCATGGCGGCGGTGAGCGCCATCGAGCATCTGCTGCACCAGGCCGACGCCAGCGCCGCCGAGCGCCGCTTCTTCCATTGGGAACTGGAGTTCCCCGAGGTCTTCTTCGACCGCCACGGCGCGCCGCTGGGCGACGCGGCGGGCTTTGATGTCGTGGTGGGTAATCCGCCGTATATTCGGGCTGAAACCGCCGACAAGGATCAGCGCAATTACATTATTAAATCTGGTCTGTATACGACAGTCTGGGGTCGCTTCGATGTGTACGCTATTTTCATTGAGAAAGGAATTACACTCTTAAAAAATAAAGGCAGCTTTGCATATATTGTTCCTTCTGCTGTAATGACGATAAACTATGCAGAAGAATTACGTAAATGGCTGTTGTCTGAGAAAGCATTGCGTATTATTGTTGATGCGCGTGGAGAGGCTGTTTTTCCTAATGTTGGTGTATCAACATGTATTTTAGTTGTTGATAATCAAACACCTGAAACAAACCAAGAAATCCAGATTGTGTCACTTCCCAACTTTCGTAAGGGAACGTTTAGTAGAATACTAAAGCAATCTCAATTCAAGCGTCTTTCAGGATCAGCATTTCAAATCGATGTTGCAGTTAAAGATGATCACCTTCGGCAAAAAATGGCAATCGCCTCAGAAAAACTAGAATCGTATTGCTACTTCACCACAGGATTCGTTGGGCATAACTCCAAGACAGGCATGTCAGTTGATCGCCTTATTCACCATGTTAAGGCGGGCGAACACTATAAACCATACATTGAAGCGAAAGAGTGGGGGGGCCGCTACTCATGGTTAGTTCCGACGAGATATATTGACTATCTCCCCAAAGAGATGCATCGTCCCAAATATCCAAAACTATTTGAATCTCCAAAAATATTAGTGCAACGCATCTCAAATGAACGGACGATAACGGCAACACTTGACACCCAAAAAATTTACGTCAACCACGTTATTAACTGTTGTGTAAAGGCTGAAGAAGTTGTTGATTTAGGTTCAAAGCGCTTGCACTTTGATACAGATCTATTTATCCTGCCCAACAGCTATGACTTGTATTTCTTGCTTGCCATTATTGCCTCGTCAGCGATTGGCTACTACCACAGTAAATTCTTGTCGCCTGGGATTGATATTTTTCCAGAAACTCTGCGCCAGATCCCCATTCGCCGCATCGCCTTCACCACACCGGAGGCCGAACGCGCCGCGTTGCACGCCGAGGGCGTTGCGCTCTACGCGGCGGGCCAGCACGCGGAACTCCTGCATTTCTGCAAGGAGCGCTTGGCGGCGGTGCCAGAGCAGAGCGATGTGGTTCACGATATTTTGGCCCACCTAGCGGAGCAGATGATCGCGTTGCACAAAGAGCGCCAGAGTGCGCTGGAAGATCTGCTGCTCGACTTAGAGGGCGTACTAGCACCGGGGTTGCTGGAGCAGATGGGACGGCTCTACACGCCACCGCGCCCGCCGCAGGAGGGCGACAAGGAGCTTGCGGCCAAGCAGGCGAAGTATGACGCGACGCTGGCCGCCGCCACGGCGCAACTCGGCGTGCTGGCGACACGCCGCCTTGAGCTACGCGACGACATTGGTTCCCTCAGCGAAACGCAGTGGAAGTGGCTCGTAAAGCAGCGCCTGAAAAACAAGCTCGGCAGCATGGCCGAACTGGTGAAGGTCTACCGCAGCCGCCAGCCAGCCATTGCCGCGCTCGATCAGCGCAGCGCCGCCACCGACCGTCTGATTGACCAGATCGTCTATGCGCTCTACGGGCTGAGTGAAGAAGAGATTGCGTTGGTTGAGGGCGAGGGCAACACGCCATGTATGGCACAAGGATAGCATAGCTAGATTATTATAATCTAGCTATGCTATCCTTCCATAGAAGCGACCCACACCCCGCCTGACGGCGGGAGAGTGCGAGGGAACCTGGTTCTCTCGCGCGCCCTACGATACGATGTCACCCGCCACTGCGATCAGACCCCTGCAACCGACGCAACTCAGCTTCAAGCTCTTGCAGCCGCGCTTCGGCCACAGCGGCACGCTGCTCGGCGGCGGCGTGCGCCCGCTCTGCCGCTTCGCGTGCAGCGCTCTCCGCAGCCAGGGCGGCAGCCAGGGCTTGATAGTCGCCAAGCGGCTCGCCAGCGCTGTTATAACAGACCAACTCGTTTTGCGTGACGCCTAGCCAGAGTTGCACTGGCGCTAACCAGAGCCAACCATGCTCATTGGGCACGAGCACCTGGTAGCCGTGCGCCGTCTGCGTATAGCCGAGCAGACGCAGCATCGGTTGCCGCCGTAGAACCACGGTATCAACAAGAACATAGAGCGGTACACCCGCAATGTCGTACTCTTCAAGCTTGTTCGACCGATCAATGCTGGCCGTTTCAGGTGACGTAATCTCAACGATGAGAGCCGGTCGCACACCCTCACGCGCAACGTCAAAGGTACTCCAATTCTGCCGTTGCACAACGCCGATAATCACCGAAATATCGGGATCATGCGGTTTAAGATCGGGAACATCCCAAGCGATACGCACATCATCGAGCACAACGGCGCTCGCATCTTGGGCCAATTGCGCCTCAAAAACATTGCAGAGGTAGCGGCGGCGGCGTTGATGAGCGTCACTGTGCGTCACTTGGTCGCCCTCCCGGGGGTGGAGAATATCTTCAAGCGTAAGCGCTTCCTGACGCATCTCATAGAGACCATCAGGGTGTTCAACTTTGGTGTAGCGCCAGCCATAGCGAAAAGGATCGGAAGAAGCATCTGTTGATAACGCGCCGTCGCTTCGTCTTGTCAGAACTTCTACAACTGTTGTCGTCATGCGTTACACCTCAGCATGGCATAGGCATTAAACGTTGCAAGGAATCGAATAAACCAGAGCAGTATCATAATATGCTACACTCTAGCTATGCAAACCCTCATCTTCACTGGCCCTTTTGGGTCAAATGCATTAGCCACGGCACTCACGGCGGCGGCAGCGGCGGCAGTGGATGCACGGGTGCTGATGGTCAGCGTGGGGCCATCGCATCCCCTAGCGACTTTGGTGGGTAAAGCGCCCCTGCCCGAGCCACAAGCCCTTGCGCCCAAACTCGATCTCTGGTGCCTCGAACCCCTCGCGGGCCTAAATACCATTTGGGAAGAGTTGCGCCCCAGCGGCGGGCCAGCGCTTGTCGGCGACGAGTTGCCGATTGTCCCCGGCATCGATATCTTCCTCGCCATAACGCAACTCGCCAAACTGGCCCAAGGTTACGATCTCGTCTGCTTGGATGCCGGGCCGCCCGAAGTGCTCCTGCGTGCGCTCGGCATCCCCGATTCCTTCCGTTGGCTGGTGCGCTTGCTGATCGGCCTCGATCGCGGGCCGGGCCGTTCGAGCGCCTCGGTGACGCAGGCCGTAATCCCTACGGCCTTGCTGCCCATCCCTGGCGAATGGATCGGCGGGGTGCAAGAGGCGCGCGCCGCCCTCGAGCGCCTGCGCGATGCGATGGTGGCCCCCGCTGCCACCCAGGTGCGCTATGTATTGCCGCCCGACCGCGCCGGTCTGGCGGAGGCACGCCTCAATATTGCCGCTTTCCAACTCTTCGGCCTCGCCGTCGAACGCCTCATCGCTGGCCCGCTGCTGCCCGTCGGCACCCCTGGCCTCAGCGCCCTTGTTGACGAGCAGACGGCGATGATCAGCGAGGCGGGTACGATCTGGCATGGCCGCCCAGTCTACAGTATGGCCGCAACCCCCATGCCGCTTGCGGTGGAACAACTGACTACTTTGGGCACCCAACTCTACGGCCAAGCTTCGCCGCTGCCCAATCCACCGCCGCCGCCGCCCATCACCATGCGCCCCCCCCCCGACGCCGCCATCATGCTCGATCTCCCTGGCGTCCCCCGCGAAGCCCTCGGCCTCACGCTCAGCGGCGACGAACTGATCGTGCGCATCGGCCCCTACCGCCGCCACCTGCTCCTCCCCGAAGGGCTGCGCGGCATGACCGCGATCAGGGCCGCCCGCCAGGGCGAGCAATTGGTGATTAGCCAGCGCAAGTAAGCGCATGAGAACCATGTGCCCACATGCACCCACGGGAGTGGAAGGGGAGGGGCGGACAGAACATGCGCTCGGCAAGTCACGGATAGGTGATTGGGATGCCACGG
>RSAS01000687.1 GCA_003934145.1 Candidatus Viridilinea halotolerans
CCCCGCCGGGCGACGGGAGAATGCGAGGGAAGCAGGTTCCCTCGCGCACCCTTCCTACGCCTTTTCGGGCGGAGGGGCGGGGGAGGCGAAGCCTCCCCCACACCCCGCCGGGCGACGGGAGAATGCGAGGGAAGCAGGTTCCCTCGCGCACCCTTCCTACGCCTTTTCGGGCGGAGGGGCGGGGGAGGCGAAGCCTCCCCCGCCGCCGGGCGACGGGAGAATGCGAGGGAAGCAGGTTCCCTCGCGCAGCCTTCCTACGCCTTTTCGGGCGGAGGGGTGGGGGAGGCGAAGTCTCCCCCGAAAAAATCTTTTTGTTGCGTGTTGGCGGCGTAGCCGCCAACACGCAACAAAAACAACTAAACGAAGGAGTACACCCATGGCTGGTATTAAATTCGAAAAGGTCTGGAAGCGCTTCGCTGAGGTGACCGTCCTCAAAGACCTCAATATTGACATTAACGACGGCGAGTTCCTTGTGTTGGTCGGGCCGTCGGGCTGCGGCAAGTCTACGGCGTTGCGTTGCCTCGCCGGGCTGGAAGAGATTACTGAGGGCAATATCTGGATCGGCGATCGCATTGTCAATGATGTGCCGCCCAAAGACCGCGATATTGCGATGGTCTTCCAGAGCTATGCGCTCTACCCGCATATGAGCGTCTACGACAACATGGCCTTTGGCTTGAAGTTGCGCAAGGTCGCGAAGCAAGAGATTGATCAGCGGGTCAAAGAGGCCGCCGAAATGCTTTCGATTAGCCACCTGCTCGACCGTAAGCCCAAGGCACTTTCGGGCGGCCAGCGCCAGCGTGTCGCGTTGGGGCGCGCCATCGTCCGCGATCCCTCCGTCTTCCTGATGGACGAGCCGCTCTCGAACCTCGACGCCAAACTGCGCGTCCAAACCCGCGCCGAGATCAGTAAGCTCCATCAGCGCCTCAAGACCACCTTTATCTATGTCACCCACGACCAGACCGAGGCGCTTACCATGGGCACGCGCATCGCCGTGATGCGTGACGGCATCTTGCAGCAACTCGATACGCCGCAGAGTCTCTACGATACGCCGCGCAACATGTTTGTGGCCGGCTTTATTGGCAGCCCGGCGATGAACTTTTTTGAAGCCAAACTCGACAAAGCCCAAGGCGGGTTAGTGGTTGCAGTGGGCAAAGAGTTTGTTGTACCCGTGCCGTCAGACAAAGCCGCGAAACTGGGCAACCACGTTGGCAAGAGCGTCACCTTCGGCATTCGCCCCGAAGACATCCACGATGCCCACTACATTCCACGCGGCGTAGACGAGAATGCCCATCTGACCACCATGGTCAACGTGATCGAACCGATGGGTTCCGAAGTCTACGCCTACATCGAAACCAGCGGCAAAGAGTTTATCGGGCGGCTCGACCCGCGCACCAGCGCCCGCACCGGCCAGACGGTCGAGATTGTCCTCAACATGGAAAAGATGCACCTCTTCGACCGCGAGACGGAGCAGGCATTGGTGTAGAAGGGTTCGGGGAGGGCGAAGCCACACATTACGTTACGCCGCTCGGCGGGGGTTCGGGGGAGGCGAAGCCCATACACATTGACTTAAGCCTCTGGCGGGCCTGTCGGCGGGGGTTCGGGCTTGCCCTGAGCCTAGTCGAAGGGGCTTGGCCCCCGAAAAACTCCCCTTTCCAGCGGGGTTTTAGGGGCCGCAGGCCCCTTACGTTCATGCGCATGGGGAGGCTGCGCCTCCCCGAAGAGCTTTTTTTCTTTCGTTTTGGCGGCTTCGCCGCCAAAACGAAAGAAAAAATGGAGAAGAACCACTATGACCACTCTAGACACCGTACTAGCGGGGCTGATGCGGCGCTATCAGGAACGGGTGCCGGATGTGGGGCGGATTACCGCCGCGATGGTGGCGAACGGGTTGATACGTGGCCCTGAGGCGATTGAGAATGACCATATTGCCTTTCGTACGCTGGGCGTGCCTCAGTTGGGCATCGCTTCGTTGGAGCGCATTTTCTTGCACTATGGGTATACGCGGCGCGACCGCTACTCCTTTGCCGCCAAGAAACTCAATGCGCACTGGTACAGCCCGCCGCGCCCGGATCTGCCGCGCATCTTCATCTCTGAACTGTGCGTCGGCGATCTCTCGGCTGAGGCGCAGGGCATCATTACGTCCTATACTGCCGAAGTGCCCTGCGATCCGGTGGATGCCATCGAGCTTGACGATGGGGCGCAGGTGGATGCGTTTCTGCACCGAAGCTTGTGGCGCTTGCCGACATGGGCCGCTTATCGCCGCCTTGCGGAGGAGAGCGAGTATGCCGCATGGGTGATCTTCAACCGCTATTATCTCAACCACTACACCATCACCGTCCACAATCTGCCAGCAGGCTACAACACCATCCCTGAATTTAATGCCTTCCTAGAAGCTCACGGTATCAAGCTCAATGCCGCTGGTGGCAAAGTGAAGGTGAGTCCCGATGGCAAATTGCTGCAGAGCAGCACTGTCGCCGAGATGATTGCCGTCACGTTTGCCGACGGCACGACCCAACGTATTGCCGGTTCCTACGTGGAATTTGCCGAACGTCGCCCCCTCGACGAGTTTGCGAACATCCCCACCAATCAACTACGCCGCGAGCAGCGGCGCGAGGGTTTTGAGGCGGGAAATGCCGATAAGATCTTCGAGAGTACCTACCGCGAACAGACAGAACGTGCGTAGAGCAATGGTACAGGAGCTAGGAAGCGGTTCCTGTCACCCTGAGTACCAAATGGCCCGCGGGCCAGTGGCCTGTGAGAAACAAAAGTTCTGTCACCCTGAGCG
>RSAS01000421.1 GCA_003934145.1 Candidatus Viridilinea halotolerans
ACCCTTGACACGCCTCAACCGCCTGGGTCGGCTCATAGCGCGTTCCCAACCAGACGTTGTAGCTCCTATCGAGTTGACCAGTCCTCGATCACAAGTCCAGACACCTGTGCGAAGTCGCGTCTATTGCGCGTCACCAGAATGGCAGCATGTGTCAGCGTGATGGCAGCGATGCGAAGATCTTGTGTACCGATACGGATACGCTGCTGTCGTAGTACCGAAAATTGCTCAAAGGCCTCTCGCGTGAAATCAAGGATCTGCCAAGGAGCAAAGTAGCGCAGGGTTTGTTGGAATGCTGAGTATGCAGGCACCTGGAGAGGCGATGTAGCATGCCGACGAATGATTTCTAACCGTCCGCGGATTTGCTCTTCGACCGTGATGATGGTCACTGCGATGCTGTCAGTTTCGCGGAGCGTCTGGAGACGCTGCAGTACAGCCGGATGGGATCGCTGCTGTAGAGAGATATGGTCAGTATCAAGAATGTAGTGTGTCACGCAGCGTGATCCTGAGTTGTTGGAGAAATGTCCTCGTGATCACATTCGCGCCGATACGCGGCCATAACCGCATCAAATTCGTTGGCGAAGGGATCATCCTTGAACATCCCGGCGGTTTGCAGCCACGGGTGCGCTCCCTCAAGCTCAAGCGGGATGACCTTCGCTTCACCGAGATGCGCAGCAAAGGAACGCCGGAGCGCAAGCACGGCATCCGCCTCTGTGCTACCCTGCGCGGTGATCTCAGGCCAGCCGACGAGCGAAGCCGTGATCTGGCCTTCGGATTTGCGCTCGATCAATACATACATAGTCATCGTGGTTCACTTTCCGTGATGCACCGGATTCACTGTAGCCAGCCGCCGGTGAAACGGGCCTTGGAGGAGACCACGACTGGCTGGATAGGTGTGGTTGTGCCGTCAATCTCCAAGACCATTCTAGCACGTCCCGCCCTTATGCTACAATAGCCATGCCCAACGTCTGTTCGCTACGATTGACGTGCAGGTCATCCCTATGAAAAAGCCCTCCAAGCGCGCCATGCGCGACTTTTTACAAAACCAGACCCACGCGCAGTTACTTGAATTGCTGCTCCTCCTTGCAGAAAAGCAGGACGGGATCAGAGAGTGTATCGGGGCACAAATGGGCCTTGGCTTCAACGAGGAACTACTCGCCCACCACCGTACACTCATTGAGCGGGCCATGTTTCCATCAGGCCGTCAACTCGACGATCCACACCTCGCGAGCGCCCAGCAAGCAATCAAGGCCTACCAACAGATCTCAACCAACCACGCTGGAGTGGCCGATCTGATGTTGTACTATGTTGAACTGGGTATAAACTACGCCGAACAATGTAGCTCTCATCGTGCCTCATTCGGTCGCAATCTGACCAGAATGTATCTTACTGCGGTCAAGCATATCGTGCGGCACGACATGCAGTCCCTCTTCCGTGAGCGTTGCGAAGAGATAGTTACTGATGCATCTGAAATCCCTCTTTATTTCTATGAAGATATGGTAATCGCCTACGATGAAAATTTTGTTTTGGATTCAGATGACGAAGAAGATTAAGATAACGACAGCCTTTTTAGCTACCCGACGTGGGTAGCGCATCCAAAAACCAGAGGCCGCTGCTGCGCCCTGCGGCGGGAAGGCATCATGGGAACACGACAGGATGGCGGGATGCCATATGGAGGGCGTAGCAGCGGCCTTTGGCTCTCGATACCGACATGATTTCCTTGGGTGGCCGCTGCTACGCCCCTACATGGGGGTAACTATGGATTGTTCGTCCAACCAGGGGGTGGTCGGTCGTCAAGGGTTCGGTGTAAGCCCATACGCCCCCCCAAGTTTGCATATTGGACAGACCCTTGCATCCCGCTCAAACACCTGCTATACTGCGCTCAGTTGATCATGGCGACACGATTTTACCAGATTCACGAAATCGCAACAGTATACACGGTCATTCACCAAGCGGCGTTTTGCGCTTACCAATCGCCTGAAACCATAGTGTATCTGGTGCGACCCTCTTCGATCCACTGCCCCGCGATGAAGGGGTTTGAAACACGACAGCCAGAAGGCCGTCATGGTCCATCCGCTGCTGCTTCGATCCACTGCCCCGCGATGAAGGGGTTTGAAACGAATGTCCGGCTTTGGCCCGGGCCCAATCGGACCCAGCTTCGATCCACTGCCCCGCGATGAAGGGGTTTGAAACCCGTGTGGCCCAAAACCACCCTGCCCTGTTGGTGTTGCTTCGATCCACTGCCCCGCGATGAAGGGGTTTGAAACAAATGTGGCGGGCAAGTCCGTATCAAGCTTGATCTGGTCCTTCGATCCACTGCCCCGCGATGAAGGGGTTTGAAACCTAGACGAATCTCACTTGCCGGTGTGGAGCCAAACTTCGATCCACTGCCCCGCGATGAAGGGGTTTGAAACAGAGCTGGCCGTAGGCCGTGTGCCCATCTGAGTCGACTTCGATCCACTGCCCCGCGATGAAGGGGTTTGAAACATCGGCCCGGCAATGCAGTAGCCGGTCTCGGCGAAGCTTCGATCCACTGCCCCGCGATGAAGGAGACTGTTGCATAATCCCCCCACTGCCCGCCTCGTTGCGGCTCGGCGGTGGCTTGCGCGGGCGGTGGCCGCGGCCAGGCCCAGGGGTCGCGGCGGATAATGCGGGGGATGCGGCGGGTGATCATTGAATTTCTCCCGTTGTGCTGCGGAAAACGCGGGAATGGGGGCGACGCTGGGCAGGACGAGACGCCGCCAGGCGTCAGGGGACGCTGCGGCGGACGCGGGTGGT
>RSAS01000805.1 GCA_003934145.1 Candidatus Viridilinea halotolerans
ACGGCCCCCAAGCCAACCCCCCCACGGGGGTTTGGGGGCACGGCCCCCAAGCCAAACCCCTACGGGGGTTTGGGGGCACGGCCCCCAAGCCAACCCCCCTCCACGGGGATTTGGGGGCACGGCCCCCAAGCCAACCCCCCTCCACGGGGGTTTGGGGGCACGGCCCCCAAGCCAATCCCCCCACGGGGGTTTTGGGGGCACGGCCCCCAAGCCAATCCCCCTCCACGGGGGTTTGGGGGCACGGCCCTTAAGCCTCCCCGTCGCGGCAGCGACAAAAAGCGTAACTTGGTTACGCCCTAACAGGCGAAAGGATATGACGATGTACAATGGCGATAACGGCGGCGGTGGCAACTACACCCGCATCGGTGGCTTTGCAATCAAGCCCATGTATCTCTACATTGCGGGGATCATAGCGGTACTCGTAGCTGTCTTTTTGGTAATGCGCTTTCTCAATACCAGTTTGGTGATGCACTTCGGTGCCTATGCCGGGGCGCTGTTGCTGATTGGCAACCTGCGCGAACTGATCGGGCAATCGTATGGCGAACGTGGCAGCATCGCGCTGCTCAATGTGATGGTTGGCGGTGCCTTACTCTTCGCCTGGGTAGCCCAATTTTTCGGCGCGATCTTCTGGCTGCCCGCCCTGCTCCTCGCCGCCATTGCCACCCCGCTCATCTTCGGGCGCGGTGCCATCTACCGCGGCTACATCACCGCAGCGCACGGCGCCGTTGATACCCTACGGCGCACCGTGCGCCGCTGATTTGGGTGCGACCAAATGTGTAGGGCGCCCCATACCCCGCCGGACAGGGGGAAATGCGGGGGAACCTGGTTCCCCCGCACCCCCTTCCTACACGTTTTGGCCACACCCCGTTTATGAAGTGACACAGCCTGCGCGCCCCGCGTCCCGCGTCCCCCACAACTGGTATAAGCCTATGGCCACCACCGATCTCCATTTGATCCGTGAACAAGACGGGCTGAGTCTGCAATTGGCCCCGCTCCAGGGCTTGTGGACGGAGCAGCAGTATCTGGCATTGACCGATCATACCCGCCACCTGATTGAATTCAGTGATGGCGTGCTTGAGGTGTTGCCCATGCCGACCGATCAACATCAGGTGTTGGTGTTGTTTCTCTATGAATTGCTGCGCGCCTATGTGCATCCCTTGGGGGGCAAAGTGCTGGTCGCACCGTTGCGCCTTCAGGTACGCGAAGGCAAGCAGCGCGAGCCTGATCTGCTGCTGCTCTGCAATGCCCACGATCCGCGCCGCCAAAATCGCTTTTGGCTTGGGGCCGATCTGGTGGCCGAAGTCGTAAGTCCCGACTGCCCTGAGCGCGATACGGTCGCAAAGGTGGCCGATTATGCCGAGGCGGGCATCCCTGAATATTGGATTGTTGATCCTATTGCTGAGACGCTCACGGTCTTGACGCTACAGAATGGTGCCTACACTACCCACGGCAGCTTTCGCCGCAGTCAACTGGCTACGTCGCGACTACTTGGCGGCCTCATGGTGCCAGTTGATGCGCTCTTTGATGCGCACTAGCTTGCGCTCGCAGCTGCGTCGCCGCTACGTTGGGAGAGGGGTACACACGGGAACGCAGTTCCCGTGCGTGCCCCTCTCCCTGTTTGGTGCAAGGAGGGGTTTTAGGGGCCGTAAGCCTGCGTATGGGGACGCAGCCCTAACGACTCTGACGCAGCCTCCCCTACAGATTTTATTCACCCCCCAAGGCCACTCTTGTGATATACTAAAGGTTGTTGAATATCAGTAGGGTCTAGAAACAAGTAAGTACCACAATGACCCAAATGCACCGTGAAGGAACGCTACGCAGCGATCGTACCGCTTTGGAAGAGATCGAACGTTCAATCATGCAGATTAGTTGGCTGGCGCAACGCCAGTTTATGCAACTGCTTGATGACGATCGTTTTCGTCTGACGTTGCCCCAATTTTACACCCTGCTCCATCTCGAACAGACCTGTGCGTCGTGCAAGATGTCTGATCTGGCCGAGGCAACCCATCAATCGGCTGCGTCGCTGACGGGGGTGGTTGATCGTTTGCAAGATAAGCACTTGATTGTGCGCATACGCGATGAGCGTGATCGCCGCCAAGTGATCGTAGAGCTAGCGGCCCAAGGACGGGAGTTGCTGCGTGAAATTAAACAGGCGCGCCGTGACCAAATGCAGATGGCATTGACGCACCTTGATGAGCGCGAGGTTGATGCACTAATGGTGCTACTCGACCGTGTACTCATTGGTA
Source organism: Candidatus Viridilinea halotolerans (assembly GCA_003934145.1). Lineage (GTDB taxonomy): Bacteria > Chloroflexota > Chloroflexia > Chloroflexales > Chloroflexaceae > Viridilinea > Viridilinea halotolerans. The sequence continues at coordinate 2,247 of RSAS01000805.1, forward strand.
TGGCGCGCGTCTTGGAGCGCGCCGAGAGTAGCCGTTTGGCCTAGAAGATAAGGTGCGCGAGAAGATTTGCTTCCCTCGTATGCTCGAAAAACAGTGTGCCTTGCTTGCCGAATCCCTAATATGAGGAAATGCCCCAATGAGCAAAAATAAGCGTCGTACTTCCGAACTTCCCGAGCTTCCCGATCTTGAATCTGAGTTGGAGTCCCTGGAACAGAGCTACTTCGATGAAGCGCCGAGTGATCGCCGTTTGCCCCTTGTTGTGCTGGGCGAGATGGTGATTATGCCTCATATGACCATTCCACTCCAGGTGCCCCAAGGTAAGTCCTATCGGGCCATGGAGCGGGCATGGGAAGAGGATCGTGAGGTTCTGTTGATCTTTGTGCGCGAGGCGGAACTCGAAGGCTACAAGAGTAGCCAGCCGCAGCAGTTGCCGCCGATTGGCGTCATTGCGCGCTTGGAGGAGTTTGCCAAGTTGCCTGACGGTACCGCCCGCGTCATTCTCGAAGGCATGCACCGTGCCGAGATAGATAGCGCGGTTCAGATTGCGCCCTTCTACCGCGTGCGCTGTACCACGGTCTTTGATAGCGAGGCCAGCGGCATGGAGGTGCAGGCACTCATGGATACAGTGAAGCAGCAGGTGGACGAATTCGTTGACCATCTGGGCGAGGTGCCGCAAGAGGCGGTGCAGTTTGTGCATCGCATCGAGCGCCCCGGCCATTTGGCCGATATTGTCACTTGGGGGCCGGCCTTCGATTTCCGTGATCGCCTCGATGTGCTCAATACGCTTAATCCCGTGGAGCGGCTGCGCAAGGCTTATGTGGTCTTGGCGCGCCAACTGGAGCTGCTCAAGCTGCGTGCGAAGATCCAGCAGGATACCAAAGAGGTTCTTGATCAGAGCCAGCGCGAGTATTTCCTGCGCGAGCAGATGCGTGTCATTCGCCGCGAGTTGGGTGAGGACGACGATTCCGATGATCCGATTGATGAACTGCGGCGCAAGATCAACGAGATGGATGCACCCGAGTACGCCAAGAGCCAAGCGCTCCACGAGGTCAAACGTCTCGCCCAGCAGGGCATGAATAGCCCTGAAGCGGGTGTTATTCGCACCTACCTCGACTGGCTCACCAACCTGCCCTGGGGCGAAGAGCCGCACAGTGAGATTAGTATCGTTGAGGCCCAGAAGGTGCTCGATGAGGATCACTATGGCCTAGAGAAGGTCAAAGAGCGTATCCTTGAGTATCTCGCGGTGCGTAAGCTGGCGGGTAACAAGATGCGTAGCCCCATTCTCTGCTTCGTTGGCCCGCCCGGCGTGGGTAAGACGAGCCTGGGGCGCAGTGTTGCGCGGGCGCTCGACCGTCAGTTCATTCGCACGAGCCTCGGTGGTGTGCGCGATGAGGCCGAGATCCGTGGCCACCGCCGCACCTATATCGGCGCGATGCCTGGCCGTATCATCCAGGGTATTAAGTCGGTTAAGTCCAACAGCCCTGTCTATGTGCTGGACGAGGTGGATAAGGTTGGCACCGATTTCCGTGGCGATCCCACTTCGGCTCTGCTCGAAGTGCTTGATCCGGAGCAGAATAGTACCTTCTCCGATCACTACTTGGAGATACCCTTCGACCTGAGCAAGGTGGTCTTTATCGCTACGGCTAACCAGCTCGAACCGATCCCTGGCCCGCTGCGTGATCGTATGGAGATCATTGAGATCGGTGGCTACACCGAAGACGAGAAACTCGAGATCGCCCGCGGCTTCCTCATTCCCAAGCAGCGCGAGTTCCACGGCCTTGAGGCCGAGCAGTTGACCATCAGCGATGCGGCAGTGGTCAAGTTGATCCGTGAGTTCACCCGCGAGGCGGGGGTGCGCAACCTCGAACGCGAGATCGCCAGCCTCTGCCGCAAGGTGGCGCGCAAGGTGGCCTCCGCGAGCGAGCCGGGGACGGAGGATGTGGCGACGGTCTACGCGATTGATGAGGCCGATGTGACCACTTACCTTGGCCCGGAGCGCTTTACCTTTGGCTTGGCCGAAGAGCGCGACGAGATTGGTGTGGCTACTGGCGTCGCGTGGACGAGCACCGGCGGCGATATTCTGAGTATTGAGGTGCTGCCGGTGAAGGGCAAGGGGGGCTTGCAGCTTACCGGCCAGCTTGGTGACGTGATGAAAGAGAGCGCTCAGGCGGCGATGAGTTATGTGCGCTTCCGCTCCAAGGATCTGGGGATTGACCCCAACTATTTCGAGGAACACAACATCCACGTCCACATCCCCGAAGGTGCCGTGCCCAAGGATGGCCCCTCGGCGGGGATCACCCTCACCACCGCGTTGATCAGTGCGATGACCGGCCAGCCGGTGCGCCGCGACGTAGCCATGACGGGCGAAGTCACCCTGCGTGGCAAAGTGTTGGCCATTGGCGGTTTGAAAGAGAAGACCCTCGCCGCCCACCGGGCGGGGATTCGTACCTTCATTTTGCCCAAAGAGAACGCCAAGGACATCGTGGATCTACCGGAGAAGGTGCGCAAAGACCTGACGCTCATCCCCGTCTCTTCGATGGACGAAGTGCTGAAGATTGCCCTGACGGCGGCGGCAGCGGGCATCGTGGTTGAACCCGTCCGGGTGGTGCCAGTGGTGTAGCGGTGTGGGCTTGAGGGTGCGCGAGGGAACCTGGTTCCCTCGCATCCTCCCGCCGTCCGGCGGGGCGCGGGGCGCAGCCCCACAGGTTTTTGGTCACACCCGTATCTTTTGGCCCCTTTTTGCGGTATAAAGATAGGCGCATGAATTGGTCATGAGCCATTTGCCGCAAGGTCCATATGGCAACAACCGATAACCCCCTGAAACGTTTGGTCATCTTAGCCGCCAGCGATGTGGTGGCGTGGCTGCTGGAACGCCCGGTGCGTGAGGTCACGACACGCCCCAGCAACCTTGTCCCGCCCGCGCAAGCACTGGATAGCGACCTCGTCTTTTTTGTCACACTTGAGGATGGCCGCGAGGAGATTCTGCACCTAGAATTCCAGGGGCGAGGCAGCGACCGCCCAATGCCAATCCGCATGCTCGAATATCAGACGCGGCTTGCTGCGACCTACCCGAACCTGCCGATCACCAGTGTGGTATGGTACGTCGGTGGGGCCGGAGTGGGCGATATGGGTGTACATCAACACATCAATGGCAAGGGCCAAGCAAGTCTCTCTTGGCAGTATCACGTCATCCGCCTGTGGGAACTGGATGGCGAGGCGCTCTTGGCGTTGAACCGTCCGGCGCTGGCGGCGCTGATTGGTCAGACACGACGCTGTTGATTGAATTGCTTACACTCTGTACTGATAAGGAGGTTGCCGCGATGGCTGAACAGATCGTGCAGTATGATAGCTACGGTATGGAGGAATCACCCTTTATCCTAAAGTGGATAGCGAAGGGCCGCGAAGAGGAGCGACAAACGTTGTTGCTGCGTCTTCTCACCCGTCGTTATGGTTCGCTGAGCAGCGACATGATGGCGCAGGTCAACGCGCTCACCGCCACGCAGATGCTTGATCTGGCTGAAGCGCTGCTCGATTTCACCAGCTACGACGCGTTAGCGCAGTGGCTGGCTGAACAGGCGAAGGGCGGGGATGGGGAAGAAGTGTAGGGGTGCGCTATTGCCTCTTCGGGTTCCGCATTGGCTGCATCACCACCAACGTGGAACCCTGAGAGGCTCTGGGGTTGCGCCCCAAAGCGGGTTTGAGAATGGCAGCCCTAGACATCCCCGCCGGTAGGTGTGCCGTCACCATATCCATGAGGGTTCAGAAAAAAGATCATGCCAAATCAGACTCAAATTGCTATCATCGGCGCAGGGCTCGTTGGGGCCAGTATCGCCTACCACTTGGCGCTGCGTGGTTGTCGTGATGTGATGCTCCTTGAGAAGGAATCAAGCGCCATTTGCGGCAGTACGGCGCGTTCAGCGGCGGGGGTGCGCCACCAGTTTTCGAGCGCGACCAATATTCAGTTGTCGCGCTACAGTATTGAGCAATTGCGTACCTTCGATACGGTGGTCGGCGGGCATGCCGAACTGCGCCAGGTGGGCTACCTGTTGCTCTTCAGTGAACCAGACGTTTGGGCGGAGTACCAGACGAGTGTGGCCTTGCAGCGTGAACTGGGAGTCCGCGTGGAGGTCTTGACGCCTGCTGAGGCGGCCCGTTTTGTGCCGCGCATGCATACTGGCGATCTGCTGGGGGCGACCTTCTGCCCCGACGATGGCTATGTAGACCCGCACGGCATCGGCATGGGCTACCTGCGCGCCGCCCAAGCGCTGGGCGTGCGCCTGCAACGCGACACGGCGGTCACCGGCTTTACTCTGGAGGCGGGGCGCGTGGTGGGCTTGGTTACCAATCAAGCGTCGGTCAGTTGCGATCTGGTGGTGAACGCCACTGGGCCGTGGGCGGGCGTGGTGGGCGCGTTGGCGGGGCTAGAGATTCCGGTGCGCCCCTACCGCCGCAACATCTACATGACCACACCCTTCCCGCAGATTCCCGGCACGATCCCGCTCACCATTGACATGGCCTCCGGGTTTTACATGCGCCACGAAGGGGCGAGTATCCTCATGGGGCGTTCCAACCCTGCCGAGCCGAGTAGTTTCAACCAGAACGTGGACTGGGAATGGCTTGATCAGGTGCTAGAGGCGGGCCTCCACCGCTTCCCCATTCTCGAAGCGGCGGGCCTTGCGCAGGGCCAATCTTGGGCGGGCCTCTACGAAATCACCCCCGACCACAACCCTATTCTAGGGCGCCACCCCGCGCTGGAGGGCTACGTAGACGCGAGCGGCTTCAGCGGCCACGGCATCATGCACGCCCCCGCCACCGGCATGCTCATCGCCGAAGAGATCCTCGACGGGCGCGCCCACACCATCAATATAGACGAACTGCGCATCACGCGCTTCCAGCAGGGTGCGGCGCATCTGGAGCGCAACATTATTTAGGTCTGCACGAGGGTTTTTCGGGGGAGGCTTCGCCTCCCCCGACTTTGATATGGCCGTACCAAAAGGGTGCGCTGGCTATGCCAGCGCACCCTTTTGGTACAAAAAACCTACTCCTCTGGGGGCAGCGACGTTGCCACATCGTAGACGAGCACCTGGACGTCGAGGCCATCGCTGGTGAGCAACTGGATGGTGTAATCGAGCGTAGCCGCCTTAATTGCAGCTTCATCGCCAGCGGGCGCATAGGCACGAATGCTCGCCTCTTCCTCGGAGACACGGGTGATACGAAGTACAGCGGCGGCACTGGCCGCTTGCACGCGCTGGCTGATGTCAGCGATAGCTTCCTCGATCGTCATGAACCCCTCCCGAACTATAGCAGGCTTGATAACATAATCGGGCATTACTATACCCGTTCCCGCCCCTTTCGGCAAGCGTGGTACAATGCCCGTGAATTGTGGCACGATCACGTTTGGTGAGGAATTTCCTATGCCCGAAGGCCTCAGTATCCTCCTGCTCGCCATGGCGCTTACATTGCTGTTAGCGGTGCAAGCGCAACGCGCGGCGGCTGGCTCGCGTCTGCGCCAAGCCTTTAGCCTCGGGGCAGGGGCAATGGCCGTCGCGGCGCTCAACAATCTGCTGTTGCTGCTGAATTTGGGTAGTGCCTTGGTGGCGCCGTTGGCAACCTTGACCATGGCGCTCTTTCTGGCTAGTCTGTTGCTGGCAACATTGGCCTTCTTTAATGGTGAGTTCCAAGCCAAATTGCGCCAAGCCCAAGAACTTGCCGCCGCTGAACGTACGCGCCAAGCGTCTGAGCATAAACATACGCCCGCTGCACCTCCGGAGGACGATGCATGAATACTGCGCTTGATCTGATGTTACTGGGCCAGCAGGCCAAAACAGCCGCCCGCCGTTTGGCTACGCTTGATACCGTGACGAAGAATAATGCGCTCTTGGCCATCGCGGCTGCCCTTTTGACCCACCAAGACGCCATCTTGGCCGCCAATGCCGCCGATCTCGCCGCCGCTCGCGCTCGTGGTACGAGTGACGCGCTGCTCGATCGCATGCTGCTGACGCCAGAACGCCTCGCCGCTATCGCTGCCGATACATGCAATGTTGCCGCATTACCCGATCCCGTCGGTGAGATTTTTGATCAGGCTGATCTGCCCAATGGCTTGCGTCTGCATAAACGGCGCACGCCCCTCGGCGTGGTGGGCGTCATCTATGAGGCGCGCCCCAATGTGACGGTGGATATCGCCACGCTCTGCCTCAAAACTAGCAATGCCGTCATTTTGCGCGGTGGCAGTGATATTGGCGCAAGTGTCGCGGCAATTACCATCGCCATCCAAGGTGCACTGACTAGCGTTGGGCTACCTGCTACCGCAGTGCAGAGCATTACCGATCCCGACCGCGCCGTGGTTGGGGCCCTGCTGCGTCTCGATCAGTATGTGGACATGATCATTCCCCGTGGCGGCAGCGGCCTGCACCGCTTTTGTATTGAGCAGAGTACCATCCCGGTGATCACCGGCGGGCTAGGAGTTGTCCATCTCTACGTAGACGCCACCGCCGACCTGGAACGCGCTGTGCCGCTAATCTTCAACGCCAAAGTCCAACGCCCTAGTGTCTGCAACGCCCTCGATACCCTGCTCGTGCATGAACAGGTCGCCGCCCAACTACTGCCAGTCGTCGCCCATGAACTCTGTGCCGCTGGCGTCGAGTTGCGTTGCGACCCCGCGAGCCGTGCGATCCTTGCCGATCAGCCCGCTGCCGCCACATGGCGCGTGCTGCCCGCTGATCCCACCGATTTTGGCACCGAATTTGTCGGCATGATCCTGTCGATCAAGCTGGTCAACGATCTTGATGGCGCACTGGAGCACATTGCCACCCACGGCTCAGGTCACACCGAAGCAATCTTGACTAACGACCCCGCAGCGGCAGAGCGCTTCACCCAAGAGGTTGACGCCAGTGCCGTCTTTGTCAACGCCAGCACGCGCTTCAACGACGGTGGCCAATTTGGTCTCGGTGCCGAAGTGGCCGTCAGCACCCAAAAACTCCACGCCCGCGGCCCCATGGGCCTCCGTGAACTCACCACCTACAAGTGGGTCGGCGCAGCCGATTATGCCGTGCGGAAGTGATGCATACGCTTACCCTTGCCCATCTCTACCCCGCCGAAATGAGCGTCTACGGCGATCGCGGTAACGTGATAGCATTGCGTCAGCGTTGCGTGTGGCGTGGCATTGAACTCCAGATTGTGCCGGTGAATCCGGGCGATCAGGTTGCGTGGGGCACAATGGATTTGGCTTTCTTTGGTGGCGGGCAGGACAGCGGCCAGGCACTGATCGCCCGCGATCTGCTCGAACGCCAAGGCGTCGGGCTGCGCAACGCCATTGAAGATGACCTCGTCCTCTTGGCGATCTGTGGTGGCTACCAACTCTTGGGCCACTACTTTCTGACCCACGCCGGCGAGCGCTTGCCGGGGCTGGGTGTCCTCGACATCCATACCGTCGGCGGCAAACAGCGCATGATTGGCAATAGCGTGGTCGAAGCGCAGCTTGCGGCTCAAACCGTACATCTCGTTGGCTTCGAGAACCACAGCGGACGCACCTTCCACGGCTCTGGCGTTCGCTCGCTCGGGCGCGTCCTTGTTGGCTCCGGCGACAACGGCGAAGACCGTGTGGGTGGCGCCGTCTACCGCAACGTCTACGGCTGTTATCTGCACGGCTCGTTGTTGCCCAAAAACCCCCAACTCACCGATCACCTGATCTGCCTCGCCCTCCAGCGGCGCTACGGCCCGCACGCCCAGCTTGCTCCCCTTGAAACCAACCTCGAACTCCAAGCCCAGCAGGCGATGCTGCAACGCCTGCTCTGAGTCCTTGGTTTAGACAAGGTTTCAGAAAAGCCGAAGGTTACTTTACCATTTGTAGTGCCGACTTTAGTCGGCTGAGGTCGCCGATAGCCCCGGTTGCCGACGAAAGTCGGCATTGCCTAATTTGAAAGGTATTGATCCATGTCCACCTACACCATCAGTGGCGGCGTTATGAACGAAGAAGAGGCCGCTGCGGCCATGGCAGCCGTCAGTAGTATCTTGGACGAAGAGGCGACCATAGCCGCCATGCAGCATGACAGCATCCCCCCCAAGCGCTGGCCCACCGCTACGCGCCTCATCACGCAAGGGATTATCCCCACACGGCTGCCCGGCAATCTCAACTGGGGCAGCATCGAGCGCCTGCGCCGCGCTACCCGTGGCGGCACCGGCATCACCGGGCAGTGATGCGGGGAGGCGGGGAGGCGGGGAGGCGGAGAGGCGAGCTTTATCAAGTAACAGGATTTACGCGGTTGGCGTTTCTCGCCTAATGTTTCTGGAACCTCCAAGATGGTGGGTGGGGTTTTAGGGGAGGACGAAGCCCTCCCCTTCCAGATTCCTTTTCTCAAGTTCCAAACGCTCCACCTCCAGCCACTGCGGCCCCGCCAGATCCAACAAGCCCCAACCCAAACGACCCTGGGGCGTCACAATGAGATACTGGTTATCCATCCAGATCACGGCGCAGAGGGGGCCACGGGGCGAGGGCGCATCGGCCAAGACAACACGGCCATCCACGCGGAAGCAACTCGTCGTTGCGCCCCATACCAGTTCATACTCGTGCCACGCCTCCATGGGCACCCGCACCGGCGTTTCGGCCACTCCCACCGCCCACTGAATGGGCGGCCAAAGCCCCCGGAAGAGGCGCGGCAGACGGAGCAACGGCACAACAAGCGGCGCAAAGGGGGCGAGCGCCAACGCTCGCGCCCGCCCGGTGTCAATCGTCGCCGCCTTCCAACAACCCCCACCAGCGACCCCCATGGCCAACGGCAGGTTGCCTGGTGGAGCTTGGTAGAAAAACCAGAGGGCACGCGGTGGTGCCGGGGGGAGCGCTATGGGGTAGTTCCAGAACCCAAAGCCCATTGTCCCGCGCAGTACCCCTTCCGGATGCGAAAAGCGCGCCCGCAGCCGCATAGTCAACGGCGGACGACGCAACAACGCCACTCGTCCCGTGCGCTGGTAGTCGTCAAGTTGCGCATCGTTATAGTTCGTGCGCGACGCCCCATTGAGCAGCAAGCGCACACGGGTATCAGCGGCGTGGATCTGGCCTGTGCCAGTTGTGTAGTGTTGCCAGGGTGATTGCATAAGTTGACATAATTTGTGGCGTGGTAGCGGCTTCGCCGCCACCACGCCACAAAGAGCGCTTTGCGGGGGCTATGCCCCCGCGCCCCCGCCGGAGGTGGTGCATCGGCTATTGGTTGTCGGCTATCGGCTCGCATGCCATCCGGTTCAGAATCGCCAGAATCGCCCCTACGCGATCCACATAGTACTCCACCTGATCAACATAAAGCAGCGTGCCATCCAATTTGAGAAAGCGCCAGATATTGCCCGTAGTGACCACCCCATACACGCGGGTAATACCCGTATTTTCCCGCTCATTAAAGCGTTGCGCGGCCACGAGTGCAGCCGCACACTGCCCCAATCCAGCCTTAATGTTCTCGTTCTTTGCTTCAACCACAGCCATAACTGGAGCTTGAATGTAGAACTGTTCATGAGATTGTGAAATAATATAGTCACAAATTCCATTCAAACCTTGCGCTGGATCAACATTAAACTCAATGCCTGAAAAAAGACTAATGCTTCGTTCTAGGTGACGTCGCATTTCTACTAGAATTGGAACAATAATCAATTCCGAACGCGCTTTCTCGGTCTGAATTGCTAAAGCCAGCGGAATCTGCTCCGCGAGCGTGGCGCGCAGCAGCGGACTTGGCTCCAACTCAACCACCGGCGCAAAGAGATCGTGCGCTTCATGGAGGTGTAGTTGGAAACGGCGCACCGCTTCTTGCAGGGTAAAATCGCTGTAGGCCATTGGTGGGCCCTTTCTTGCTTAGGGAAGGTGTCGCCGCCTTCTATGGGGCGGTGCGGAGGGCAACGCCCTCCGCACCGCCCCCGCCGGTAACGCGTCGATTGTGAATAATCGCCCGATCTTCATGGCGCACCACCAAACGCATTAACGTAAGCCCCTAGCGGGCCTTCCGGCGGGGGTTCGGGGGCATGGCCCCCGAAAAATTTCCCCTTCCAGCGGGGTTTAAGGGGCCGCAGGCCCCTTAAGTTAATGCGCATGGGGAGGCTTCGCCTCCCCCGCATCGTGACTTTGCAGTATACTAATACCCATTGTACCGTTGAGTTGCAGGTTATGCCATGCCCATGACACTAAAGAGTTCACGTCAGATCGAACTGCTCCGCGAGGCGGGAAGCCTCGTGCGGGCCACCTTTGAACTGCTCCGCGAGCATATCCGCCCCGGAATTACCACCGCCGAGCTAGATGCCATCGCCGAAGAATTTATCTGCTCCCACGGGGCCGAGCCCGTCTATAAGGGCTATGTGCCCGCTGGCCGCCGTGGTTGGGCCAAGATTCCGCCCTTTCCAGGAACAATCTGTGCCTCGGTCAATGATGTCATTTGCCATGGCATCCCCAACAAAAAAGATCGCCTGCGCCAGGGTGACATCATTGGCGTGGATATTGGTCTGCGCCTCAATGGCTGGATTGGCGATGCCTGTGAGACCTTTCCGGTCGGTGAGGTGGACGATGCGACCCAACATCTGCTCACGACGGCGCACCGCTGCCTAGAACTGGGTATCGCCCAGGCGCAACTTGGCAATACCTTGGGCGATATTGGTGCTGCTATTCAGCGCCACGCCGAAGCCGAAGGCTTCAGTGTGGTGCGCGAGTATACCGGCCACGGCTTGGGGCGCAACCTCCACGAAGAGCCAACCGTCCTCCACTATGGCGATCCCGGCACTGGGCGCAAATTGATTGAGGGTATGGTCTTTACGATTGAACCCATGATCAACGCGGGCAAAGCCGACACCCGCCTCGATCGCGATGGCTGGACAGTGCGTACCGCCGATGGCAAACGCTCGGCTCAGTTTGAACATACGCTCGCGATTACCACCGAGGGCACGCTGCTGCTGACGGAGTGAGATGTAAGGGAAGGTCTTCGGGGAGGGCGAAGCCCTCCCCCGAACCCCTCCCACCAGCATAAATGAAAAGACTCCCCTCAAAAAGCAATATCGTCCTCATGTTCTGCGGCGCATGCGAAGCCCTACTGTTGGCGCGCTTCATTGCGCGTAGCCTCGCCGCCCGCCCCGATAATCCGAGCATTGTGTTGCTCTACCGCCTCACCGAGCCCTTGGTTGCGCCGCTGCGCGCCCTTGATTACGGCCAACCACTCTATGGTGCGGTGATCGAACTCTCGACCTTGACGCTCGCCATTCTGCTTCCTCTGCTCCTTGGCATCGGCTGGATCTGGTGGCAGCAGCGCAACTATGATCGTGCCGCAGACGTCTAAGACATGGTTTCAGAAAGGGGCTTCGCGCTTTACAATCGTAGTGCCGACTTTAGTCGGCTGAGGTCTTTGGCAGCAATGGGAAGCCGACTAAAGTCGGCACTACCTATTGGCGCAAACTGTAACGTTGCCACGAACCTTGTCTAAGCAAGAAGAACAGGAGAACAGAGGAACAGAGAACAGAGAACAGAGAACAGAGAACAGAGAACAGAGAACAGAGAACAG
>RSAS01000369.1 GCA_003934145.1 Candidatus Viridilinea halotolerans
CTGGACGCGGGGCGACCCGTGGAGGCTACCAGTGCGCAAAGTCGAGGGCTTCCCTCCCGTGCCGCACGCGGCGGGGGTGGGGAACGGAACGTTAGCATCCACGTTGGCTTCAGTTGGAAGGGTAGGATACCCTTTACCAGTGAGTGTGCGTCTAGCGCGGTGGAACCACCCCGTCCCATCCCGAACCGGGCCGTGAAACGCCGTTGCGCCGATACTACTGGGGCCTGAGCCCTGGGAAGGTAGGTCCGCGCACTTACACCACAGAATCGAAAGCACCCCCGACGCACCGCGTCGGGGGTGCTTTCGATTCTGTGGGGCCAAGCCCCATGCGCATTAACTTAAGGGGCCTGCGGCCCCTTAAACCCCGCTGGAAAGGGAAATTTTTCGGGGGCCATGCCCCCGAACCCCCGCCGACAGGCCCGTCAGAGGCCTAAGTTAATGCGCATGGGCCAAGCCCCGCACCCCCGCCGGGCGGTGGTTTAACGGCGGACAGAAAACTTCGTTCCGATACCTACAAATTCCTGTAGGCTATGTCCGTGCTACAATAAAGCACCATGAGATTCGCGCCAAGCTCCTAGCACTCGATGTCCACGCCACCCAACCTTCATTTTACGCCGCCCTATGAGCGCTATGCCGCCGCGTATGATGCGAGTGGTCAGGTGCGCTTTGCGCTACTCTTCCACATCTATTTGCAGGAACTGTTAGCGCGCCATCCATTGGCGGGGCGACGGGCGCTCGATCTGGCGTGTGGTACCGGTACGCTAGCGCTGTTGCTCGCTGGCGATGGCTGGACGGTGACCGGCCTTGATTGCTCGGCGGCGATGTTGGCTCAGGCTCGTGTGAAACTTCCGCCTGATGCTTCCGTTTGTCTTGTCGAAGGCGATATGCGTCACCCCGATCCAGCGTTGCCTGCGGCAGCCTTTGATCTCGCTACTTGCACCTATGATAGCCTCAATTATATGGCAACTGCGGACGATCTTGCGGCCTGCTTTCGCACGGTTGCAGCAGCCTTGGCCCCTGGCGGCCTCTATATCGCTGATATGAATACGCGCTACTTCTTGGAGTATGATTGGGGTGAGTGTGCGGTGCGTGAGCAGGATGGCTATGTGCAACTTGAGCGCAGTCAGTTTAGGCCCGCCACAGCGAGTAACCTGCTCCACCTGACTGGCTTTGTGGGTGATGACAAGCATGGCTACACGCGTTTCGACGAGTACCATGTTGAATGGGCCTATCCGCCAGAGGTGGTGACCGCCTTGCTGAACCAGGTGGGCTTGCATGTGGAGGCAACCTACGACGGGTTTACCTTAGATTCACCTGCACCACGCACGCAACGTATCTTTTGGGTGGCCCGCAAAGCCGGGTGAGCGCGGCTTGTATACGTCCCAAACGAAGCCTTCCGGCGGGCCTGCCGGTGAGGGTTCGGGGTAGGCAGAGCCTCCCCCGAAAAGCTCTTTTTGCAATAGCGCAAAAGGAACGCTGTGTAGCTGCCGTGCCCCTACGGGGTCAACAGGAGGGCACGGTGCCGCCGTGCCCCTACGGGGTCAACAGCGTGGTTTTTGCGCTACTGCCTCTTTTTGTTCGGTTTTGGTGGCAAAGCCGCCAAAACCGAACAAAAAACAAGATTTGGGGCGCAGCCCCACCAGTGGGTTTTAGGGCGGCAATCCTAATGGGGATAGAGGAGCGACTGTATGGCGCGAATTCTCGTACTCACCACGGGCGGAACAATTGCCAACCGGCGCGGGCCGAGTATTGCCGGGGCGATCCCTTCGCTTAAGGGTGATGAATTGCTGGCGATGCTGCCCCGTGGCGGGATTGAGTTGTTCTTTGAGGAATTTGCCAATGTGCCGAGTAGCCACGTAACTCCCGCGAGTGGTCTGGAGTTGGCGCGGCGCGTCGCGGCTATGCTGGCGCGTGATGACGTTGACGGCATCGTGATCACCCACGGTACCGATACGCTCGAAGAGAGCGTCTATCTGCTCGATTTGAGCTTGGCAATCACCAAGCCGGTGGTTGTCACCGGGGCGGTGCGTGCCACAACCAGTGTGAGCTACGATGGCTTGGCCAACTTGGCGGCGGCTGCGCGCGTGGCGGCCACGCCCGCAGCCGCCGATTTAGGCGTCGTGGTCGTCTTTGACGAAGAGATTCATGCCGCTGCCGCAGTGCAAAATCTGCACCCTCACGCCCGTGGTGCCTTTGGCTCGCCCGGACTTGGCCCGCTGGGGCGCGTGGAGGGCGAGCGGGTCTGGTTGGCGCGTCGCCCCTTCCCACGCAAGCTCATTGCGTGCGAGCATCTTGAAGAGATGGTGGATCTTATTCGCCTCACCCAAGGGGCTGATGTGCGCCTGTTGCGCCATAGCATCGAAGATGGTGTGGCGGGCATCGTGATCGAAGCCTTTGGTGGCGGTCGCGTTCCGCCTTGGTGGCTGCCGCACCTCAGCGAGGCGATCAAACGGCGCGTCACCGTGTTGGTCGCCTCGCGCTGTGGCACCGGCGGGTTGGGCGATGACTATGGCTATGTCGGCGCCTACCACGACCTCCAACGCATCGGCGTCCTCTTTGCCCATAACCTCAGTGGGCCAAAGGCGCGCATTAAGCTGATGCTTGCTCTGGGTGCAGCGCGCGGCCCTAGTGAGCTGCGGGGGTTTTTTGATGAACAGATGAGCAGATGAACAGATGAGCAGATGAACAGATGAGCAGATGAACAGATGAACAGATGAACAGATGAACAGATGAACAGATGAACAGATGA
>RSAS01000737.1 GCA_003934145.1 Candidatus Viridilinea halotolerans
ATGAGGCGTTTTACCGCATTGGGAAGCCCTTCCCAGAACAGGTGAAACCCTTTGAAGGCCTGGCCCCCGTTCCCCCGCCCGGGAGGATGTGTTCGGGGGCCAGGCCCCCAAACCCCCGCCGGGAGGATGTGTTCGGGGGCCTGGCCCCCGTTCCCCCGCCCGACGGGATGTGTTCGGGGGCCTGGCCCCCGCGCCCCCGCCGGGAGGATGTGTTCGGGGGCCTGGCCCCCGTTCCCCCGCCGGGGATGATCAAAAATTGGGGGAAGGGTGCGCGAGGGAACTAGGTTCCCTCGCATCCTCCCGTAGTCCGGCGGGGTGTGGGGCTGCGCCCCACCAGCGGGTTTTAGGGCAGCCGCCCTAAACGTAACGCATTAGGGGGCGGCGAAACCGCACCCCCGCCAGTATAGCATACCCGCCATTGCAAGGACTGCTATAATGTCTAGGAACAACCAAACCTAGAGGGACCAGACCATATGGGCATGTACGAGGTGCTTACCGCGCAGCCACCCGATCTTGTGGCCGCGCTGTACGAGACTTGGCCGCACGTTGCTGAGTTGCTGGTCGATCTCGAAGCTGAGCAGCGCCCCGAGGCGCGTGTTCATCGTTTGCGCCATATCGGTGCCTTCTGGTATGCCCAAGGTGGTGCCGCAGAGGTGCTTACCGAACTGGGCCTCCACCTCGCGCCACGCCTGCTTATGGCTCAAGGCCAGGTGGTTAGCGAATTGCTGCTCGCCTTTGGTGCCGCTCAGGAAGAGCAGCGCACTCGCGAGTGGGAGGCGCGCTTGGTGGCGCGCGCCGCTGAACTCAATGGCCTGCATCAGATTATTTCAGCGGCGAATTCGACGCTTGATCTCGATACTTCGCTGCAAACGGTGGTCGAGACGGTTGCTCAGGTAGTGGGGGTAGAGGTTTGTTCGGTCTTTCTCTACGATAAACACCGCGATGAACTGGTGCTGCGTGCCACCCGCGGCCTCAGCCGCGCCACGATTGGCCAGGTGGTGGCCCCGTTGGGCCACGGCGTTACCGGCTGGGCTGCGCAACTCGGTCAGCCCGTCGCGGTGCGCGATGTCTGGGAGGAGTCGCGTTTCAATGTGGAACCGCAACTCGGCGAGGAGCTCTTTCGCTCGATGCTCGCGGTGCCAATTGTGCTCTTTAATGTTGAACGGTTCCAGTTTAGCGCCGATAAGCTCCAAGGGGTGATTACCATCCAGACGGTTGGCCCGCGCGATTTCTCGCAAGAAGAGATTTCGTTTGTTGAGGTGGCTGCGGGTGAGTTGGCTTTTTTTATTGCGAATGCGCAACTCTACCAACAGACCGACGAGCGGCTGCATCAGAAGGTACGCGAACTCACGACGCTCCAGCAGGTCTCCAAAATTATTGCCGAAAAGATTGGCCTGCGTGATGTGTTGGCGCTGATTACCGAGAAGGCGGTGGATCTGGCGCAGGCCGACCGCGCTGCGATCTTTCAGATGGGCGATGATGGCCAGTTGCAACTGGTAGCGAGCCACGGCGGCGATGGCGATGGCGTGCGCGATTTCATTATCCAGACGGTGCGCGACAGCCGCCCGCTGGCGATCATGAACGCCTTTCAGGATGCACGTTTTCCCGATCTGGCTAAAGTGGCCCAACGCGAAGGTTTTCATTCGCTCTTTTGCATGCCCCTGCGTGCTCGTGAACGTACCATCGGCGGCATCTGTCTCTACAAGCACGAACCGCATCTCTTCGACTACGAACAGGTACGCCTACTCAGCACCTTCGCCGACGAGGCGGCAATTGCGATTGAGAATGCGCGCCTCTACGAAGAGAGCCAACGCGCTCTGGCGATCAAGTCGGCGCTGCTGCAAGAGATGCACCACCGCGTGCGCAACAATTTGCAGACCATCTCGGCCCTTTTGGCCATGCAGTTGCGTCGCGTCGAAGCGGGCAGCCAAGGCGCAAAGGCGCTGCGTGAGAGCGCGGCGCGCATTCAATCCATCGCCGCCATTCACAACCTCCTCTCGCGCGAGGATGTAGGCGTCACCACGGTGAGTGCCGTGAGCCGTCAGGTGGTCGAGAGCGCCCAAGCCACCCTGGTCAGCTACGAGACGCCGGTGCGCTTTGCGATCATGGGCGACGAAGTGCGCGTCGGCTCGCGTGATGCCACCGTGCTGGCCCTCGTCATCAACGAACTGATCAGCAACGCCCTGTCGCACGGCCTCGCCGCCGAAGGCGGCAAGGTTGAGTTGGATGCCACCCTCGAAGCGGGTCGCGTCACCGTCGAGGTGCGCGACGACGGCCCGCTCCACCCGCCTGCGCCGCGTTCTGGCCACAGCAGCGGCCTCGGACTGCAAATCATCGAAACCCTCGTTCAAGAAGATCTCGGCGGCAGCTTTAGCCTGCTCCGCGACGACGCCGCGGGCTGGATGCGCGCCCGCATTACCTTTCCGCAGCGCATGGTTGACGCGCTGGGGGAGAGCGTATTGGGAGAACAGATGAACAGGTGAACAGATGAACAGGTGAACAGAGGAACAGAGGAACAGGTGAACAGGTGAACAGAGGAACAGAGGAACAGAGGAACAGAGGAACTGACGAACAGACGAACAGGTGAACAGAGGAACTGACGAACAGAGGAACTGACGAACTGACGAACAGAGGAACTGACGAACAGAGGAACTGACGAACAGGTGGAAATTCAAGTAAACTAACTCGCCGTTCGCCCATTTCTCAACCGGTTTCCGAGAATCCCCCCACCAGCGGGCCAAAA
>RSAS01000140.1 GCA_003934145.1 Candidatus Viridilinea halotolerans
GCACTGGAACGTCATCAGCAAAGACCTGTGAGGTCTATGCTCTCCCTTATTTGAAAGGTATTGATGCATGCACTGGAAGGATAGCTATGGTTGCGATTGAGGTTACCCTGAATCTGCCCGACGAATTGGCCCGCGAAGCGGTGGCACGTGGTTTGCTCACACCCGCTGCGCTGCAACAACTCATTGACGCAGAGGTGGAACGACGCCGCAAGCTTGATCGGCTGTGCACTACGCTGGATCAATTGGCCGCTGTGGACCTTCCACCATTGACGAGCGCCGAACTAAACACTGAGATTCATGCGGCACGTGCGGAGAGGCGGGCGCGCAATGCGGGTGGTGCTTGACACGAATATTGCGATTTCTGGCCTGCTGTGGCGCGGCGCACCTCGCCGTGTCATCAATGCCGCTATTGATGGGCAGATCGAGCTTTTTAGCAGCGTTGAATTGCTGGACGAACTGGAAGAAGTACTCCAACGCCCCAAGCTTGCAGCACGATTGGGGCAGATCGGTAAGACATCAGCAGAGCTGGTTGACGAATATGGGGCACTGGTGGCCATCGTTGCTGCCGACCCGCTCGTTGCCCCCGTCTCAACTGATCCCGATGACGACGCCGTGTTAGCATGTGCGCTCGCCGCCCGGGCCGAGGCTATCGTTTCGGGTGATGATGATTTGCTCACACTCCAGGTATTCCAGGCCATTCCAATCCTCACTGCATCTGCATTCCTGATGCGCCTTGCGCCTGCGGGGTGATCGCCGTGCGGCTATTGCTACATTTGTACGTTGTATTGGGCCGTAGCCCCCTCCTAGCGAGGGATCGGGGCCATGGCCCCGATCCCTCGCTAGGAGGGGGGATTCTTCGGGGGCCAAGCCCCCGCCCCCCCGCCGAACGGGGAGGTTCTTTGGGGGCCATGCCCTCGAACCCCCACCGGAGGTGGTACAAAGCATATCGGGTTTTCGGCTATCGGATTTTCGGCTATGCCCACGCCACCCACGCGCCCCGTTCATCCTCCACGAGGGGCGTGCCATCTTCCGCCCAGCGCAGTAGACATCCGGCGCGCACAATCAGTGCGGCGCGGGTGCGCGCAATCTTCTCGTCGGCGGCGCTCGCGGCAAGGCCCCAAGCGGCATAGATCTGGCCATTGGTACGGCTAATCGTCCGTTTATCGCGGAAGCCCAAACGGGCGGCGATCTGCTCGTTGCTCATGCCGATGGCCAACATCTGGGCGACCTGTTGCTCGGCTGGTTCGAGCAGCGCCATGGGCGCATGGTCATCCTTGCGGCTCACTTCATGCACCCGCGACTCGATTTCCGGATCGATGTAGCTCCGTCCGGCGACGGCATCGCGCAGCAGGGGCAGAAGCAGTTCGGGCAACAAATAGTTGGATTTGCGCACATAAGCGTAGTGGCTCAGGATGCCCGCCCGCCGAAAGGCGCGATAGTAGGCGTCATCGTCCTGGATGGAGTAAAAGACCACCGGCATGCGCGGAAATTCGCGCCGAATGGCGACCGCTGCTTCGATGCCATTCCAGACGCCCGCCAATTGCACGTCCATCAGCATGGCCTCCGGCGGTGCAGCCAGACAGTGGCTCAACGCCGCCTCACCGCTGGCGCAGTCAGCGACAACCACCGCCGCCCCGGTTGCCACGAGGCCGGCAACCAGCGCCGGGCGTAGCCGTTCGTTGTCTTCGACCACCAGGAGGCGGAGCATCGGCGTGTCCTTGTTTTTTGGTTGGGGTAGGGCGGCTGTGCTACACGCTCAGTATAGTTCCGTGGTCAAGCACTCAGGTGCAAAAGTTCACGCATCTAAGCCGTTGCGTTGGGCATGCAGATTTGGCATCATGAAATGCAGGAAGACGAACTACTCACCAGCGAGGACACCATGAACTTCTTCAAATCCACCGGCGCCCGTCTCTTCATCCCCTGTTTCGCCTCCAGCAGCCTTGCTGTCGGTATGCTCGTCGGACGCAACCTGATGGGGCATCAAGGCTACATCTTCCTCATCTGGAATCTCTTTTTGGCTTGGCTGCCCTATCTCGCCACGCTCTGGATGGCGTGGGCCGCCCAGCGTAGCCGTATCAACTTTTGGCTCACAATTGTGCCCGTGGGAAGCCTCTGGCTGCTCTTTCTGCCCAATGCGCCCTACCTGCTCACCGACCTCATACATTTTCGCGGTATGCACTTCGTCTGGTGGTACGACAGCAGCATGCTCTTCAGTTTTGCCTGGGCGGGCATCATGCTCGGCGTCGCTTCGTTGTACATCATCGGCGAGTTGAGTACCGCCCGCTACGGCTGGCTCGTGGGCTGGGGCGTCGTCTTGGCCACAGTGAGCCTGAGCGGCCTTGGCGTCTACGTCGGGCGCTTCCTGCGCTGGAATTCGTGGGACGCAATCATGCGCCCGCGCATCATTCTTCACGATCTCGTCAACCTCTTCAGCGACCCCAGCACCTACCCACGGCTGCTCGGCGTCAGCGGCCTCATCGCCTGCGTGATGCTCGTGGGCTACCTGACGATCATTAGCATCCAGGGTGAACGCGAGCGGATGTGCAGTTAGGGGTGCTTTCGTGCTGTATTTTTGCCGTTTGGGCGTTGGGGGCTGCGGGGGCCACGCCCCAATACCTTTCAGATAAGGACGAGCGTAGACCTCACAGGTCTTTGCTGATGGCGTTCCAGTGCAGAAGAGCAGACCTGTGAGGTCTTATTTGAAACGTATTGGGCCATGCCCCCGCGCCCCCGCCGGACAAAGAGGGCCACCCCTATACTACGACATTGCGTAGCACCCCAATGCCCTCGACCTCCGCCTCAAGCACTTCGCCCGACTGGAGCCAGCGCTGCGGCGTCATGCCCATGCCGACGCCGCTGGGGGTGCCGGTGGCGATGATGTCGCCCGCTTCGAGCGTGACGCCGCTGGTGAAGGTGGCGATGCAGGTGGGAATGTCGAAGATGAACTGGCTGGTGTGGCCCTCTTGCATCGTCTCGCCGTTGAGCCGCAGTTGGATGTGGAGGTTGTGGGGATCAGGCAGTTCATCGGCGGTCACGATCCAAGGGCCCATCGGGGCGGCACCGTCTAGGCTCTTGCTGAAGAAGAATTGCTGGTGGAGGCTCTGTAGGTCGCGGGCGGAGATGTCGTTGAGAATGGTATAGCCAAAAATATAGCTCAGGGCATCCTCTTTGGCCACGCGCCGCGCCGTGCGCCCAATGATCACCGCCAACTCGACCTCCCAATCGCGTTGCGACGAGATTTCAGGCAGCAACGGAATCGGCGCATCGGGATGGTTCACCGCCGTCGGCGCTTTACTAAAGAAGAGCGGATGGGTGGGCAACGTCTCCGGCTGACCAATCGCCCGCAGCGACTCAATCGCGTGGGCGGCATAATTGCGCCCCAGGCAGATAATGTTCTTGCGCGGGCGCGGAATCGGCGCCAAGAGCGTGACCTCGCGCAAGGGGATCGTGCTTGTGGCCTGGGCCACAACCTCACGCGCCTGGTCAAGCAGTTCCGGGCCACCGTCAATCAGCGCAAGCATACTCGTGGCCAGTGCGCCCAGCGGCACGACGCCATCGTCACGCACAGCACCGATGGTCTCTTGGTTGGCGTAGCGGTAGGTGATCAGTTTCATGGGGTGTTGCTTTCATTAGGGATGGCTTTGCCTTGCGGCGATCTGCTTTACCGTTTGTGGGGAGGTGTGGAGGACTACGCCCTCCACACCTCCCCACTGGGATGGTGGAGGTTTTGCGGGGGCCATGCCCCCGCGCCCCCAGCGCAGCAGCGACAAACGGTAACGTGCTTACGAGCCATTCCTTAGGGGACATGGTTTCAGAAACGGCCTTTCAGCTTTACAGTTGGAGTGCCGACTTTAGTCGGCATCCCATGGCAATCTACGACTCCAGCCGACTAAAGTCGGCACTCCATCGGATCCCAAACTGTAAAGTAACTATGAACCATGTCCAAAGGAACAAAGGACTCTGTCTGTCCCGCCTCTCCGCCTCTCCGCCTCTCCGCCTCTCCGCCTCCCCCATCACAGCCCTGCCATTTCCTGAATTGGGATCGGCGTAAAGGTAAGCACAAAAACGACAAGCCCCAGGAAGGCCAGCGCCCGCCAGCGGCTGTCGAGCGGACTGATTTCGTTGAGCAGCGGGCTGCGTCCTTGGCCGAGCAGGGCGATGATGATTGCCCAGAGGAACCAGCCGCTCCAGAGCATGCCCATGGCGAGCAGGCCCACGGCCACCGCCATGCTCATCAGTTGAGCCGCTTTGGGGCCAAAGAGGGCGAAGAAGATGTGCCCGCCGTCGAGTTGGCCCGCTGGTAAGAGGTTGAGTCCAGTTACCAAAAGTCCGGCCCAGCCGGCGAGGGCGACAGGGTGCATATAGACGTCATCGCCGCCGTCGGGCAAAAAGCGCCCGAAGACGAGGAACTTCAGCGCGGCATAGAGAATGGAGTTGCCTTCGGTAAAAAAGACCGTAGCGGGCAGGGCGGCGCGCACGGTATCAATGTTGTGGACGGGCGAAAGGGCCAGGCCGATGAGCAGCACCGGGATGGTGACGACCAGCCCGGCCAGCGGCCCAGCGACGGCGATAGCCAAGAGCGCCCGGCGGTTGGGCACCGGCTCTTTGATCGAGATAAAGGCGCCCATTGTGCCGAGCAGGAAGAGCGGCATGGGGATGAAGAAGGGGTAACTGACGGCCACGCCTTCGCGGCGGGCGACGATGTAGTGGCCCAGCTCGTGGGCGAGCAGGATGCCCAAGAGCGCGGCGCTAAAGGCGATGCCTTTGCCCAGGTTCCAACTGGAAACCCCGGTGGCCCAATCCAGATCGGGGCTGCCCACGAGGATGGTGGAGGCCACGGTGAGCAAAAAGAGCAACAGGGCCAGCCAGAGGCGCGAAGGGCGTGGTGGCACCAGGGCGGGCAGAACCACCAACGCCGCACGGTCGCTCTCCTGCTGAAGCAGCCCCAGCATGTCCATGGCCTTCAGGCGCGGGCTGATCTGATCGTAGGCCGCTTGAGCCTCAAGTTGCAGCCGTCCAATGAAACGGGGGACTTCCAAATCGCCCCGCCGTACCGTCTCGATATCGTCAATGGACATTATTTCGGTGACCAAGGCGCGTAACGCCTCGGGTACCCGGTTGTGAGCGTAGTTTTCAGGAACCATAGGGGGTAAGTGGGGCTGGGAGAACCTGGTTCTCCCAGTAAACCGCAAGAAGGCCACACCAGCACATCATACCACGCCAACTCTACGCATGCGGTGGTTATGCTATACTGCACCCCACTGCACCAGATGTGCCCTTGTTTGGCAAAGTGTGAGTATGCTTGAGCCAACCCATATTCTGATCGTTGAAGACGAGCCCATGATTCGGCGCATCTACCATGATGTGCTGGGCGGTGAGGGCTACCGCGTTTCGCAAGCGGCTAGTGGCGAAGAGGCGCTGGCCTATTTGCAGTTGATCACCCCCGATTTGATTCTGCTCGATCTGGGGTTGCCGGGGATTGATGGCTATGAGGTTACTCGCCAGATCAAGGCCGATCGCAGCAAGCCCTTCACGCCGGTGATGGTCGTTTCGGCACAGGCCGATCTTGTCACGAGTGTGAGTGTGCTTGATGCCGGGGCGGATGATTTTTTGGTGAAGCCGATTGAGATTGATGAACTGCTGGCGCGCGTGCGCGCCATGCTGCGTTTGCAACGCGCGCAGCGCGGCCTCCAGCGGGCGCAACGCAAGACGGAGTTGCTGCTCCATCTCACCCGCGACTTGGGGGCCAGTATCGATCTCGATGTGCTGCTCACCCGCTTTCTCAACCATCTGGCCGATGCAGTGGGCGCCGTGCGTGCTTCGATTATTCTGAGCGATTTTGATAACGACGAACGAACGCTCTACTATTCGAGCAGTCGTAACCCGGCCACGAGTGTGCTGCCTGCGATTCTGCGCCAAGGTGTGGCCGGTTGGGTCATGCGTGAATTGCGTACCGCCGTGATCGCCGATACGCGCGATGATGAACGTTGGCTCAACGCGTCAACCTACCACTCCAATGTGCGTTCGGTGGCCGCGACGCCGATTATGCGCGAGGGGCGCGCCTTCGGCGTGATTACCCTCGTCCACCATACACCCAGTTTCTTCACTGAAGAGCACGTCGAATTGCTAACTTCGGTGGCTGCGCAGAGCGCCGTCGCCCTCGAAAGCGCCCGCCTCTTTCGCCTTACGCGCCGCCAAACGGAGTTGCTTGCACAGCGCGCCGAGGAACTGCGTAAGGTCAATGAGATCAATGCCTACCTCTCCGAGTTGATGGCGCCCGATCAGGTGACGCGGCTGTTGGTCTATATGATTCAACAGCAATTTGGCTACCCTTTGGTCTATCTCTTTTGGCGCGAAAAAGATGAACTGGTCTTGCAAGCCGCAGCGGGTTCGCTCAGTGCGGGTTTATTGCTAGGTTCGCGTCTGCGCACCGATCGCGGCCTGAATGGGTGGGCGATCCGTCATCAACAGATTTTACAAGTTGATGATGTCACCCTCGATAGCCGTTTTGAAATCCAGTTGCCCGATGATGGCTTGGTGCGTTCGCAGTTGATCCTGCCAATTGTGCTGCGCCGCGAGGTGTTGGGGACGCTTGATGTGCGTAGTTACGAGGTGGGTGCTTTTGGGTCGAATGATGCGGCGGTGCTGAGTGCGATTGTCAGCCAGTTTAGCACTGCGCTGGGCAATGCCCGCCTGCTCGAGCTTGAACAGCAGCGCATCGCCCAACTGAGCCAAGTCAATCGGCTCTCGGTCGATCTGACCGCCCAACTTGATGCGCCGCAACACCTCCAAGCGGTGGCCCGCTCGGTGGCGAAGATCTTTACGACGCCCTACGCCGGGTTGTTGCTCTGTCTGGAGGGTGAACAGGAGAAGGAGGCGACGCCGCAGGTGGCGCTGGCCGGGCGGGTGACGGTTGATGATGAACTGGCGTTGGCCGAGTTGGTTGCCAATCAGCCCAGGTTGGTTGTTTTGGGTATTGCCCAACTTAAGCGGCCCATGCTGCTGGACAATTTGGCACAGTATAGCCAACTGGCTGCACTCCAGCCCTTCCTGGATGGGTGGGGCATCAGAGCGGTGCTGGCGGTGCCGCTGATCGCCGGCGCACGCACGTTGGGCCTCTTGGTGCTTGATGCGACGAGCCGACCGGACGGTTTCGGGCGCGCCGATCTGGAATTGGTGGGCACCGTGGCCAGCCTGATTGTGCAGGTGATCGAGAATGCCCGCCTCTACCGCGTGGTTGCCGATGAACGTTCGACGCTCAATGCGGTGCTGCGCGGGGCCGCCGACCCCATTTTGCTCGTGGGGCCAGAACACGAACTGCTGCTGGCCAATCGCGCCGCCGAAGAGCGCCTCGGTCTCGTTTTGGCCCAAGGCCACGGGTTGCCGCTGGAGCAACAGGTAGGTATGGATGCCGCTGTCTTGCACCAGTTGCTGCCGCTGATTGCACAGGGGCGCAACGATGGCGCAGCGGGCGAAATTACGCAAGCCGACGATGTGACCTACAGCGTCAGTGTGGCGCCGGTGCGCGGTAGCGACGAGCAACCCCTAGGCAGTGTCACCGTGCTGCGCGACATTAGCCCGATTAAGCGCCTCGAACGCCAAGAGCGCGAACGGGTGCGCTCCGTCTTCCGACGCTACGTCTCGCCCCAAGTGGCCGAACAATTGCTTAGCGCCGGTGACGATTTTGGCCGCCCTACCGAGCGCGATGTCGCCGTGATCTTTGCCGATTTGCGCGGCTTTACCAGTATCACCGAACGCACTGAGCCGCGTATTCTGATCGAAAATATTCTCAATCGTTACTATACGATCTTGACCGATGTGCTCTATGCGCACGATGGCACGGTGGATAAATTCTTGGGTGATGGAATGATTGCCGTCTTTGGCACGCCAATTGCCCGCCCCGATGATCCGCAACGAGCGCTTGAGGCGGCGGTGGCCATTCACTACGCCTTTAACCAGTTGGCACAACTCTGGCAAGATGAGTTAGGTTACTGCATCGGCATGGGGGTGGGCATGAGTTATGGTCGTGCGACGATTGGCAATATTGGCTCCAAACAGCGCCAAGACTACACCCTGATTGGCGATGTGGTCAATACCGCCGCACGCCTCTCAGGGGTGGCCCAAGCAGGCCAGATCATCGTCTCCCACCACCTCATCTCTGCCCTCCCCGCTACGTACGCCCCCCCATGGCACCTGCGTCCGCTCGGGCCGGTGCAGATTAAGGGGAAGCAAGATCCGCATCCGATCTTTCAGGTGGATTTATGATGGTTAGGAAATAGGAAATAGAAAATAGAAAATAAGGTCATTCTCGTCCTGTTGGTAAAAAGGGGGGCGGGGGAACTTGGTTCCCCCGCATCTTTCCCCCGCCCGGCGGGATGTGGGGCGCAGCCCCACCCAAGGAATATTCGGCGGTGGCGTAGCCACATCCCCACCGCATGCGAAGGAAAAGGAGTAACCGATTAATGTCCCATGTTGTTCGTTCCGGCCTGCGGCAGTGCCGCCCTGTCGCGCTGCTGGCACTCTTGCTTGTCCTGTTAGCGGCCTGTAGTAGCGCTACGCCTGTTACGCTGACTGGCACGGTGCTTGATGCCTATACGGGCAAGCCCGTTGCCGAGGCGCAGGTGGCGCTTGGCGATACAAGTCTTACCACTGATGCGGCGGGGCGCTTCCAAACGACTAGTTGGCGCCAAAGTGATACGCTGGCTGTCACTGCACCCAACTATGCGCCGCTGAACCTGGCTTTGGCCGAGCAGCCTGAAGTAACGGCTAGCAATGGGGTTACGGTAACGCTGGAAACGACCCTGCGCCCCAATGCGCTCGCGGGCCAGATCCGCGATGCCTTTACCGGCGCTCCTGTGGCTGGCGCGGCGGTGACCGCGACGTTTGCGCTTACGACGACGCTTACCACGCTGAGCGACGCTGAAGGACGCTACAGGCTGAGTGATCTGCCGGAAACCTTTACGCTGCTCGTCACGGCTGAGGATTACGCTGCCGTTGAGGATGATCTTGAACGCACGACGAGCCGCGATCTTGCGCTGCGCCCCAATGTGCTGGAAGGCACGATCACCGATCGCTTCAGCGGTGCAGGAGTGGCCAATGCCACCGTGCGTGTCGGTGAAGTGCGCGCTACCACCGATACTGAAGGCCATTACCGCATTGTTGGCGTGCCCGCTGAAGCGACCGGGCTTGAGGTCAGCGCCGATGGCTATGCGAGCTTGGCGCAGGAGTTGGATCGCTCGACACGCCTCGATGCCGTGTTGCGCCCCGATACGCTGCGCGGCCAGTTGGTGGACAGTGAGAGTGGCGAACCGATCGCTAATGCGGCGATTCTGGCGACCACCACCTTCCCCGGCGAAGCCGTCGCCTTTGAGCGCATGGTGGGCAGTCGCAATGGCCGCTTTACGCTGCGCGGCATGCCCGAACAGGGCTACTTGCAGATCCTCTCCCCCGGCTACACTACCGTCGTTCTACCGATTGAGCCGGGTGAAGTGCCGAGCGAAATCGCCCTTGAACGCTTTCGCGTTAAGGCGCTCTATGTTACTGTTGCCGTGGCGAACACGCCCACAATGCTCGAACGCTATATTGAATTGATCGAAAATACCGAACTCAATGCGATCGTAATTGACATTAAGAGCGATCTGCGCGACGACCTCGGTCTGGTCTATTACGATTCTCAGGTGCCGCTCGCCCGCGAGTTGGAACTCTCCCGTGCCTACATTGACATGCCCGCCTTGGTGCAAAGCCTGCGCGAACGGGGTATCTACACCATCGCCCGCATCCAGCTCTTCTCGCACGATAACGTCCTCTCCGACGCCCGCCCTGAGTGGTCGATTCGCCTCCGTGAGACCGGTGAAGTCTATGCCGACTATCCCGGGCCAGGGATTCGTTACGCCTACCTCGATCCAACCAATCGCAACGTATGGGATTACAATATCCAACTAGGGGTTGAAGTGGCGCTCATGGGCTTCGATGAGGTCAACTACGACTATATTCGTTTCCCCGACTGGTTTGGCACGCGTGCCGAATTCCGCGATACGCTCCTCTTCTCCGAGCCGCTTGATCCGGTAGACGACCCCGACCGTATGTTTGAAGTGATCACCGAATTTATGGATGAAGCGCACCGGGCGGTGAATGGTGCGGGGGCCAAGATGTCGATCTGCGTCTTTGGACGCGTGGTTTCGGGCCGTTCGCTCACGATTGCCCAGGACTTGAAGTTGATGGGCGACTATACTGACTACATCGCACCGATGCCCTACCCTTCGCTCTGGAGCCCCGGCTCCTTTGGGATTGCTTCGCCGGTAGACGAGCCCTTCCAGGTGCTTGAAGCGGCCAACCGCGCCGCCCTCGATCAGATGGGGGGCGAGTATGCGCGCCTGCGCCCGTGGCTGCAAGATCACACCGATCCCTGGGCCTACAAGGTGGTACGCTACGGCCCTGACGAGGTGCGCGCCCAGATTGAGGCCACCGAGATGTTCCCTGAAATTGATGGCTGGATGCTCTACGATTCGGCCAATGCCTACCGTGGGGCTTTTGGCGGCGCGGCGCGCCCGCAACCGTAATGCCCTCGGTGAGTGGGGTGTGGGGAGAGCCTGGCTCTCCCCACACCCCACTCACCATCCTGGAGGTTCCAAAACATTATCTAAAGGACTATAGAACCAGGGCTTGCACAACAAGACGAGGGTAACATATGGTAACCACACAAGATCTCGTTAAGGCTCAACTCTATGCCAATGATGATGCCGTGATTGAGGATGCCCTACGCCATCTCCTGCGCGCACGACCAGATCTACGCATTAGCCTAGCAATCTACCGCTATCAAAACGAGACGATCTCCCTTGCTTTAGCCGCTAGCCTTGCCGGTGTCAGTTGGGCACAGATGCATGAGATCATGGTCGAACGAGGCGTGCCACTGCGCCTCGGCCCTGAATCAATGGCTGCGGCGCAAGCCGAAGTTGACGCGCTCCGCAGAGTTTTGCCATGACGTATGCTGGCTCGCTCGGTTGCCTAGTAATGAGTGTTGAGCGTGGCCTGCTCACCTTAGCGCACGCCAATGATCTACTTGTGGAGATGATCTCTCAAGGCTATTATGCGCCACTGACCGACCTGTCAGCCCTGATCAAACCGTAGCTTGCCGTTCGTCTTCGCGGTTCTCCTGTTCTCCTAAAATAAGGTTCCCTATGAAATACTGGCTCCGCATCTTTACCGCGCTGCTGCTGAGCATCACGTTGCTTGTGGCGGAGCGCCCCGCGGCGGCGCAGACGCCGGGGCCGCAGGCGCGTATTGGGACATGGACGCTCGCGACGGTGGCTGATTGGCAGGCCGGGGTGGCAAGTGGCACGCTGGTGACCAATAACTCCGGTGGCGAGTTGCGTCTCGCTGATGATCAACGCACGGGCAGTTTTATTACCACGCCCTTCCAGGCCGCTTTTGCTGCGAATGCGGCGGGTCTGCTCTGGGAGGCCGAGTTGCCGCCCGGTACCCAGGTGCGTTTTGCGCTGCGCTCACGCCTTGATGCACCGAGCGACCCCTCCGACGCGGGGTGGAGTGCGTGGTATGAGCTTGAGGCGGGCAATACGCGCGCCGCCACCGGCGCTTGGGCCAGCCCGACGGTGGTGGCCCTGCCCCGTGGTAGCCAGTATCTGCAACTGCGTATCAACCTGAGCAGTGAACTGCCCCGCGCTTCGGCCAGTCTGCGCCAAGTAACGGTGAGCTACCTCGATACGGCGGCCCCCACGCCGCTCTTTGCCACTGGCTTGCCGCGCCAGCCGATCCTCTTCGGGCCGGCGACGCTCACGCAGCGCCCGGCGGCGATCATGCGCCGTGACTGGAGCGGGCGCATTGCCGCCGCCCAACCCCAACGCAGCGATCCGTTGGGTGTGATCATTCACCAGATTGACGCCACCCTCACCGCCGATAGTGGCCTCGATTTCATGCGGGCACTGCTCGCCTACCAGACGCTCGTGCTGGGCTGGGACGATCTTAGCTACCACTATCTGATTGATCCCGAAGGCAATCTCTATGAGGGGCGCCTGGGTGGCCCTACGTCGCGCGTACCCCAGGTGGTGGGTGGCGATCGTGCGGTGCATATCGCGCTGATTGTGCCCCGCGAAGCCGCCGCCACGCCCACCGTTCAAGGTACGCTGGTAAGCCTCTTGGCTTGGTTGGGCCAAGCCTACGACTTTGCGCCCACCGGCCAGCACAGCATCGGCAGTGCAGGCGGGCGCACCACCCGCCCCAACATTGCCGCCCACGCCGAGGTGGTGCCCACCGCGCCCGATCCCTTCCCGCCCGTGCGCAACGCCATCGCCCAGTGGCGCACGCTTGCCGATCAGTCCACTGTGCGTGCGCGCTGGTACTTCGCCGAGGGCAATGTCAACGATTACAGCCAACGTCTCAGTTTCTTCAACCCCAGCGGCACCCCCGCCGATGCGCGCGTCACCTTGGTGCGCCCTGGGGCTGCGCCCGTTACGCGTATCGTGGATGTGCCCTCGGGGGCGCGCAGTGATCTGATCATCAATGACCTCGTGCAAGATGCGAGCGCCCTGCCCGCGATTGTCGAATCGAGTGCGCCCCTGCTCGCCGAACGCAGCATGGGCCTAACCACCGACATTGGCGGTGGCCCCGGTATCAGCCGCCTCTCGCGGGTCTGGTACTTCGCCGAAGGCTCGACCGTTGGCACCAGCCGCACCTACTTGGTGCTCTTCAATCCCAACGCCGCCGTTGCGCAGGCCACCATCACCTACATGCGCCGCGACGGCACCAATCTGAGCCAAGCGGTGGAGGTTGCGGGCCAGGGACGTTTAGTGATCACCGTGGGCGACATCACACAGCCCGATGGCAGCCTGCCCATGCAGGGCACCGACTTTGGCGTCCAGATTATCGCCAACCAGCCCATCGCCGCCGAACGCACCATGCGCTTCGGTGAACAACTGACCGGCATGCACACCGGGCGCGGCATTGATACGCTTGCCCGTGAATGGCACTTCGCCGAAGGCACAACTGAAGGCGACTTTCGCATGCGCCTGCTGGTGCTGAATCCCAACCGCCAAGCAACCAACGTCGAGGCCAGTTTTATGGGGCCGGACGGCCAGCACGAGACGCGGCGCTACGCGGTGCCACCCCGCACCCAACTCATGATTGATGCCAACGCCGTCGTGCCCGACTTGGGCGTGAGCAGCTTCGTTCGCGCCGACCGTCCCGTCGCCGTCGAGCGAGCGCTCGGCTTCAACAACGGCGCTGCGGGCAGTGTTGGGGCAGGGGCCACCGCGCCGGGCCTGCGCTGGGCCTTCGTAGACGGACGCACCACCGATGCCACCTACTACCTCTGCGTCAGCAACCCGGGCCGTTTGCCCGCCGCCGTCAACGTCGCATTCCGCTTCAGCGACGGGGCGGTAGGCAACCAGAGTTTCAGCGTGCCCCCTGGCGCACGCTACACCATGGCCGTCCATGAATTCTACCCCGACGAACCAGCACTCACCGCCGTGGTGCGCGCCACCCAGCCCATCATCGCCGAACGCTCGCTCTACCCCGGCGGCGGCGTGCGCGGCGGCTTCACCGTGTTGGGGCTGCCCTTGCCGTAGGGGAGGGGGCCGCAGGCCCCGCACCCCCATCGGTTTAAGGGCGGACAGAAAACGTGTGCGCCCCCTTCTGGAATCGCATTGCAAC
>RSAS01000395.1 GCA_003934145.1 Candidatus Viridilinea halotolerans
GCTGCGTACCGCAAAAAGCGGCAGTTTATCCCCATTTGGTGAAACCCTTTGAGGTAGTAGCGCCGCAGATCGTAGAGGATTTTGGCGATCGGTTCGCCCTGATCAAAGGCTCGCCAGAAGCGCAGGGCGACATGATGGGCGAGAGCCTGGGGTATTTCGGTCTCGGTACCGATAAAGGCCCGCGCGCCGCGCTGGTTGATGAAGAAGCTTGCGAAACCGTCGGCGTAGAGCGGCTGCGTGGCCGCGCTGCGACATGCGTTGAGGAAGATGAGGGGTCGGTTAGCGTCTACTTTGAGCGGCAGATCGGCTAGGCGGATTGTGGCATATTGACCAAAAATAAGTTTGGCATGCCTTGGCATTGCGCCCGGCACATTCATGGCCACAGGATCTTCGCCATGACAGAAGGCATACACCAGTGGGGAGCACAACGGGTT
Source organism: Candidatus Viridilinea halotolerans (assembly GCA_003934145.1). Lineage (GTDB taxonomy): Bacteria > Chloroflexota > Chloroflexia > Chloroflexales > Chloroflexaceae > Viridilinea > Viridilinea halotolerans. The sequence continues at coordinate 435 of RSAS01000395.1, forward strand.
ACGGAGCGCAAGTAAAGCGGCAACTCCATACTCGGAGCGGGGTTGTATTCGCTGAAGTTCAGTACGTAGCGTATCCCATTGTGTTTCGCTTAACAAGCGCAGATCGTGATCATTGAGCAGCATCTGGAGGGGGATGGAAGTTGGCCCTTTGATGCTGGTTCCAGGGTATTCATTGGGTAACATCACCTCAAGAAGGTAACGATAGCCCCAAAATCCAGACCAGGTAAGGTTCTCTTCGGTGATCGGCGTGGGGCCATCATACACGAGTGCCCAGGGGATGATAAAGTCAGAACTCTTGAGAGCTACCTGGAGTGGGGTGCCGGGCGCTACTGATTGGAGGAGATCGCTCAACTTTCGTAGCCGCTGGTTCTGCTCTTCCTGACCTGTAGCGAACATCGCTTGCCACAGATCTTGGCCAGCGCGTGCAACCGCTACGTATTTCCGGCGCGCCAGGGTTGGATCAATAGTAAATGTTTTAGGATTGCGGAAAGGAGTAGCAATTTCCGCAGCATGGCGATCTACGTAACCCAAAATATCAGCCAAGGCTATCCGCATCGCTTGGGTCGCGGTATGCAAGAGGTTTTTGTTGAGTGGTACAGGGTACTCTAAACCAGCAACGCGTCGATCGGGAAGATCGGCCTCGACCGAGAAGAGATAGCCATCATCTTGGCGTGAGCGGTGGACTTCAATTCGCACGGGCCGCCGGATGGGCGTGTTGTCATAGACTGGCACGCCCGAGGCGATCATGGTGTGCTGCATAAGCTTGGATGATGGGTCGGTTTGAGTTGAATTATCTGCTCCAGCCGAAGCCACAAAGCCCGCTTGAAGGGAAGGCGACGCCAAGGTACGGGCGCTTGTGACAGGTTTCTGATCGGTGGGATGGGGAGCTTCTGATGGACTTGCATCGGACAGTTCTTGCTCTGCCGGGTCAACCGCATCAATCTCAACCCAGAGGTGTTGGATCAGGGCGTTGTCGCGTGTTCGTGTGATCGTTACGTGCAAAGTGGCCTTAACTGATCCCGTTGCCCGCACCGAGAACTCGGCCTCTTGGGTGGTTAGACCAGCAGGCGTCACGATCATGGTTGGCTCGACCGGGCGCACAATGATGAGTGGGGTGTCAGATTTAACCTTGACATCAAATTCTATCGGCTCTGGCTCTTGTGCGAGTTGCTCATACTCGAATGAAGCGGAGACGCTCCGAAACCGCCCTGGATCTGTGCCAACCCAGACGATGAAGGGGGTTGGAGAACCAACATTGAGGGGTTGCCCCGGTAGAATGTGCTCAAAGCGGGCACGGAGTTGGGAAGGTGATTTAATATTTATTTCTGAATTAGATACTATTTGAGTGTGTAAACACGTCTCGATATTTTTAACTAATCCTATTTTATTAATATGTGTATCACGTCCCGAGTGAATCGCTCCGAATATTGTGGGGCCAAATGTACTTGTTGTACCGCCAAAACTAGATGGTGTTTTTCCGTCCACAGCCAAGACACTCAGTTCGCTCACCAACACCTGCGGATCCCGACACACATGGAACGCCCACTGCCCAAGCTGGCCCCAGTTGTTCACCGCATCGCACCAGCGCTTGGCAGCCTGGTATTTGGCCCGGTCTTGCTCGTCTTCCTGGCCTTTGATTTCGAGCACCAGCGTCACGTCGTTGCGCAGACGCACCAGGAAGTCTGGGGTGTAGGCGTGACTGATGCCCTCGTAGTCGTAAGGGATAGTACACTCCAGGTGATCGTTGCGGGCGTAGCAGGCGATGATGCCGCGCTCAGCGGCTTGCTCCAGCCGGAAGGTTGCCGATTGCTCCCAGGTTGCGGTGTCGGCAACGACCTGATTGAGGTGGCTGTGAATGGTTGGGTAGACCGGGCGGGTGGTTAGAAAATCTATGTTGGCAGTCGAGCCGATTGGTTTGTAGCGGTTCAGGATGGGCAGCAGGGGCAACTCGCCCTCGGCGGTGTTGGGCCGAATGGCGGCGACTAGGCGCTCAACGATCCGACCAAGGTAGATGTCTAGACCGAGTTCACGCGGATCAACCCCACGAAACTTAACCTTGCGCCGGATGTAGGCATCCACGAGACGGTAGACCTGGGGGAAGAGTTGGTGGCGTGATTGGAGAAACTGTCTTGCTGTCGCCCCTTCTGATACATTGGTAAGAGTGCTCACAACCTGACGGCTGATCTCAAACATGATCGTCTGGACATGCGTGCTGGCATAGTAGGCTTCACGATCCTGAAGTTGTGTCTCGAATTCGCCATCAAGCCTTGGTGCACCGCTACGCATACCGACCTGCGGTTGGACGTAGACTAACGTTGGATTCTCGTCAGGTTCGAGTTGGAGTGACTCCATAGCCTCGATGTCGGCAGTGATCAGGTTTTGGCGTAGCGCAAAGGCGAAGCCCTCGACAACTGGAAAACGAATTGTATAGGCTTTGCGCTCTGGCAAGGAGTAGACTCTATTCTTCGGTTTGTCTTCGGCAGCGGTGTTCTGGCCCGGATCACGGCCCTTGAAGGGGATGAGTGAGAAGGGTACGCCGTAGATGTCTACATACTCTTCGGGCAGTAGCCCCGTATCCGGGTCGAGGTCATAGTTCATGCGCCGCAAGCCACGTCCGACCACCTGTTCACAGAGGAGTTGGCTATCGAAGGCGCGCAGGCCAAGGATGTGCGTGACGTTGTTCGCGTCCCAGCCCTCAGTGAGCATCTGCACCGAGACGACGCAGCGCACTTGGGCACCGGGCTTGCCGGGCCGTCCAACGGTGGCTACGACTTCGCGCAGGGCCTCGGCAGCCTCTTTGCGGGTGATGGTCGGGTTGTCGCTCTCGGCTTCGGCTAAGAGCTTGCTGTCAATGCGGAGGGTCGGTTGGAACCCTTCGCGGTTACTGAATAGGTCGGGGAAGACTTCGCCTGTGCCGTAGACGACTTTGGCCTTGGCGCGGCTCCGGCGCTGGCGGGGGGCCTCGTCCTCGTCTTCGTCCTCATCGTCCAGATCGGCAACGGTTGCTAACTCGATCGTCTTCTCACCAGAAATGCGCTCGTAGAAGAGCTTGGCAATATCGGTGTTGTCGCAGACGATGATTAGCACCGGCGGACTGCGATCTTGCCCCGGCGTAGCGCCCTGCACGACTGCAAAGCGTTCCTGGTACTGGCTGGCCAGGGTTACAAGGGCATCCTGAGCTTCGCGCCACACCACTTCAGGCTTGGGTTTGCCGCCAGGCAGGCGCTCTCCCGGCTGAAGATTTTGAGTGATCGCCCGCCAGAGAGCGAAGAACTTTGGTTCTGGGCGTCCGGTCGTATCGCTGACCGGTAGGCGCGGGATTTTGACGATGCCCGATTCGATCGCGTCAACCAGGCCAAAGTCGCTGACCAGCCAGGGAAAGGGGGCTCCCTCCATGTAACCGCTGCCATACAGGTAGAAGGGTGTCGCTGAGAGATCGACGCAGAATTTAATGCCGCAGGCTTGATGAATGCGATCAAGGCCAGCAATCCAGATCGTAGCCTCTTCGCGGTCGGCTTGGGCATCCCGGCTCAGTTTCTCGTTTTTACCGACCGGTGCCGGACGGTAAGCATGATGGGCCTCATCATTGAGCACCATCACTGGCCCACGTTCGGCTAGATCGCCGAGTACCCGCTTGGCAAAAGCACGCGGACTCTCCTCGCCCTTGTTGACCACCACGTAGCGTTTGCCACTCTCGTGATGAGGCGACGCGGGCGCGAACTGATGCCAGTTGGTCACCAGTACCTTGCCCTTGTGCAGTTCGGGCATAAGTGTTGCAGGCACAAGGTCAAAGGCGGTGTAGTAGGCGTCCGGGTTGTCGGGCCGGAGAACTTGCAGGCGCTCTTTAATCGTCAGGTTGGGGCAAACGGCAATCACCGTGTTGGGGAAGCGCTCGTCACTGGGCAGACGCCCACGATTGCAAAAGGCCCAGGCAATGAGCATAGCCATGACCACGGTTTTGCCACTGCCGGTAGCCATCTTGCAACCGTAACGAGTCAAGCCAGTCAGGGCCGGATCAGCAGGTTGATCAACCAGGCTGGGGAAGATCGCGCCACCACGCGGAATACTCAAGCCAGTCGGCTGCTGACCGGCGCTCAGGCGCTGATAATCGTCTAAACTGAGCTTTGGCGTCCAACGGGGCCGCCGACCTGAGCCAAGGATCTCGGTAAGGTAGATGATGGTCTCGACGGCCTCGCGCTGGCAGAAGAAGAGCCGACGGGCGCGGTCAGAGCGCGACCAGTGGGTCAGCAGTTGCTTGGTGACCGGGGTCGCGCCCTCATAGTTAAGTTGACGCCAGCGCTTCACATCGTCGCGCAGCGCATTCACTAGCGGCAGGTCATCACGCTCCTCCTCGGCAAACATCGAGAGTTGGGCGCTGCCGGTACGCTGGGTCTTGTACCAATAGCTCGCCGGTCGGCGTCCAGGCAGGCGTGTGGCCGCACCGGTTGCGCTCTCGTACACCCAGTGTTCGGTCGGCTCCTCAAAGGGGTTGCAGAGAATTGGCTTGTTGACGGGCTGGATTGGCAGGGGCTTTTGGCTTTGGGTCATCGTAGCGGCCTCCTGCTCAGTAGCTCGTTTCGTCGAGCGAATGGACACGCAGCACTTCGTTACCCCGTGGGTCAATGACCTTCACCGCAGCACGCCGATGCTTGCCTATAGGGAAAGGGAGTGAGGTAGTACCACTCAGCGCACCGAAACTCTGCTCATCGATCACACCCTTGAGCGCACGGGCAATCTTCGCCCATGCACTCTTATCGGGAAAGAAGGCTTGAGTGATGCAAAAGGTGCGCCCGTCGTAGTCGCTATCCAGGAACCATGCTGCTACCTTGGACGCACTGGTGGGAAGAATCGTATTCTCGACCGGGTTATAGATGTCCACGCCCTCCATCTCGATCTCGTACTCACCATCGGGAAGTTGCCGTAAGCTGGTGCGCGGTTGTCCGAAGACGGTGAAGAGTTGGGCGTTGGGTGCCTCTTTGAGCAGCCCGTCCATGACCATATCGGGACGGATGTGAGCCAAGTGGCAGCGTACCTGCGGATTGGTATCGTCCTGGATCACGCCCTGGGCTGTGGCATCAAAGGAGAAGCCCGCGAAGACAAGGTCATCGTAGGCTCGGCGATAAGCATGGCGCAGAGCCTCCTCGACTTGCATCGCAGTAACTGCCCCATGCTCAGGGCCGACCGAGACCGCCACCCGGCGCGGCATGTCCTCGTCGCTGGCCCACTCGCCCTCGGCGTGGAGGTACGTGCCGCTGACGAGGGGTTCCAGTCGCACAAAGCGCACAACTCGGTTATTTGGGAAGCGCACACCGTCAGCCTTGAGCAAACGCAGGATCTTGTCGAGGTGGGCCTCGGCGTTGGTCGCACTACTCCTAGCCGCTGGAGCATCAAAACTCTCCAGCTCATCTGGCTCACCGCCAATCGGACTAGCGTCGAGCGTGAGGGCAGCGGGCAGGACCGACTCGATCGTGTAGGGGCCAGCAACGCGGGTCACGCCACGCACAACGTCGGGCTGATCGACCAGTTCCTCTTGTTCGGCATTGGCCGCAATCGCCGCGTTGACCTCGTCCATCTTGGCCCGCCAGGCGGCACGGTAGTCCTGGAGCGCCTGCTGGAGCGCGGGCGGCCATTCCTCATCGCTATCGAAGGGTACCTGCCACGCTTCCCAATGCTTCTTGGGCAACTCCCAGCGGCGCGTATCGGCATCGCTGATCGCTCGCTTACCCTGTTGCTTCTGCTTCAAAAGCAGCTTGGTGCGCAAACGCTGGCGCAACTCGGGTGTGACCACCTGAAGGGCTTGGTTGAGCGCCGCGAGCCGCTGATCAAGGAGGGGTTGGTGGCGAGCGAAGATCGCATCAAGGGCCACATTCTGGGCGATACTCTTGAGCGTGATATGGGGAACGGTCTTGTAGACAAAACCAGCGTCGGGGTTCGGTGCGCCGTCAACTTCACCATTCTTGACCTTGTACATCGGAAAGGATGCAGTGAGCATGCGCTGACGGGCCAAGGCCAAAGCAACCCGTGAAGTGTCAACCGTGATCCAGCGCCGCCCCCACTGCTCGGCGACATAGGCAGTCGTCCCTGAGCCACAGGTAGGATCGAGAACTAAGTCGCCAGGATCGGTGGTCATCAGGATGCAGCGTTGGATGACTTTCGTGTTTGTCTGAACTACGTAAACTTTTGTATCAGTAAAAGCTCCAGTAATAGTGTCAGTCCATATATTAGAGATAATACTAACTGGGAAATCTTCAATAAATCGCACATAAGCTAACGAATTTGGACTAGGTGCAGCGATACGATGAGCAAGAACCAAACGACGCATTCCAGTTTGATTGGTTTTCCAATAGCCACGGTTTGGAGTGATCGTAACCCCATCAGCCGTAACTGGAAAATTTGTCGAATCAGATCCACTTTGAGAAGTAAGATTATCATGCCGATATATACGAGACCACGCCGGTAAATTTTCTACATCATTTCGCTCCTCAGGAAGCATAAATCTTCTTGTACCATCAGGTAGTTCAACTCTTGTAAATCTTTCACCCACATCATTTTCTATTGATTTTGACTTGAAAATACGATTATATTTCAGTTTTTTAATATCTTTTGCATACCATATCAAATAATCCACTGCACTTGCAATATGATTTCCCGTGGCACTCGAAGTTTTTGCAAACGTGATAACACTGACACAATTCTCAACTCCAAACGCCTCGTCCATCACCGCTCGTACCCGGTGCAAATTTTCATCGGAAATCTGCACAAAGACACTACCCGAGTCAGCAAGCAGTTCACGGGCGACGACCAGGCGGTCGCGCAGGTAGCTCAGGTAGCTATGCACACCGAGCGTCCAAGTATCGCGGTAGGCGCGCACCATCTCGGGTTCGCGGGTCAGGTCGCTCTCTTTATCCTTAACATCACGTCGACCGATCTCCGGCTGGAAGTTCGAGCCAAACTTAATCCCATAAGGCGGATCGATATAGATCATCTGCACCTTGCCAGCGAGGTTTTCGCGGCGGGCGAGGGAGGCCATAACCTGCAATGAATCGCCGAGGATCATGCGATTGGCCCAATTGACATCGTGCTGATAGAAGCGCACCGCCTCGCGGTACTCCTGCTCGGGGTCGGCGAAGAGCGAGCGCTGCACCTGCTCGCGGGCCGCAACCTTGAGAATGGCCTGGGCGCTGACCCGCTCGTGGATATGCAGCGCGACCGGGTCAACCTCCAGCGCACGTCGCTCGCGCTTGCCAGCCCACTCCAGCCAGGGCTGCTGGTTACGCAGCGCCTCAGCGAGCAGCGCGGTCTCTGCGGCGGTCAAGGTTCGCGTGCGGGCGGCTTCGAGCAGTTCAAGCAAATGATCGGCGGCACCGGTCGGATCGAAGCGCAGTTCAGGCGGCAGATGCGGATCGTAGGCATAGCGTACCTTTGGCACTTCGGCGATCTTGCCCTGGGCAGCCAGGCCCGCTGGGGGAATATTCTTGCGCGTGGCCTCGTGGCGGTAGGTCGAGACAGTTGAGACAGCGTCGTTGTTCACAGGAATGGGCTTGGTCGCCTTGCGGGGCATAGGTAGAACTCCTGAGTGCAATCAAGGCAGAGAATACCCAACACCTCTTGCCTACTACAGGCCAACCGCATCAGATCTCTAGGAGAATATAGCGTCTAGCCAGTCGCTCGATCTCCTGGGCATCAATGCTACCATCATCACCATCACGCGAGGTAATGACCACCGGGAAGGTGCCCGGCTCGACCTGGAGATCTTCTGCGGCACCCGGGCCAACCACGGGGATACCCATGGTCTGCTCATACCAGCGTCGTTTGCGCTCCCACCCCTCGCGATAAACTGGCAGGTTTAACATTCCCAAGTGTTCCCAATAGACAAGATCGCCCTGAAAGCCGATAGTAAAATCGGGCAGCCGGAAGTCCCGCGAGTCGGATGGATTTGTTAAACGCTGTTCATACTCCCACTCTGTTAGCCCAAGGCCATCGAGTAGATCAGCAACGATAACTTCAGACTTACTGCGTACAGCAGCACCATTGCGGGTGCGATGGATCAGCGAGTCTTGGTAGAACAACTTGCGCTCGTAATCAGGGCGTAGAGCGAGTTGGAACATCTGCGTGTTGCGACCTTGAGTATTCGACCATTTAGGGTGGCGAAGCCGTTCGAGTACACTGACATCACGCTCGATCAGAAGTACCAACTGCTTACGGAAGCGGGTCAGTCCAGTGTAGATCAGTTCGCGTGAGAGGGTCTGGGCATTCTGCGGGATGATCAAGAAGACAATGTCGAAGTCGCTTCCCTGGGCCTTATGCACCGTTAGGGCGTAGCCCAACTCCATCGTACCATCAATTTCATTTCGGTAGTAGCGGTACGTGACACCCTCTTGAGTTGCAAAACCAACGATTAGCGAGTCACCGTTATCCTGACTCTTCCAGGTGTCAACAACAACACCAATCTCACCATTGGCGATATAGTTGAGATGAGAGCTACTCTTTGGCCAAGCGGGTTTGTGTTGGTTGCGCATCTGGATAACTTTGTCTGTCCAGACGATCTGTGCATCGCCAAACGGGCGCGGACTCTTGCTATAGCGATGCAGGGCACGGGTAATCAAACCAACCTTATAACCCCGCTGGATAATGCGATTGAGTTCATCGGTACCAAAGGGTTGACCGCGTAGCGGGCTGAGAATCTGCCAATGCTCGGCCTGTCGCCAATGTGGCTGATCTTTCGGTTTAGTCTCAATGCCAAGCGAATGGTTGAAAGCTTTGTAGTCACCATCAGCAATACCCAAGCGTTGCGCCAACTGTGCAGCGATCAGGCTGCGTAGTTCATCGTAGTTTTCCCAGAAGTAGACCGCCAAGTCGCCACAACTCTGGCCTTGAGCAAGCTCAGCCAGCAATTCATCATCGGCAGGGCTACTACTATCGCTGCGATAGCTTTCAGCAAAGGCAAGCGCCCGACTATGTGCATCACCATCATCCGCCGTGCGCATTGTCGTCCGCAGTGTAGCGATGCAGCCCACGTGGTTTGCGCGTAGCCATGTCACAATATCAACAAAAGGCCGACCAGGGCCGATCGGTGGAAGCTGATTAGGGTCTCCGACAAGGATCAGACGCTCGATCATGTCGAGTTTCAATGCCCGGAACAACGTGCCCAACATATCAATTGGCACCATTGAACACTCGTCGATAATAACCGTTGGCACTGCTGCGCGATCTCCACCATGCTCCTTGAATTGGAGTACTTCAGGGTAGATCCAATGTTGCTTAAAAAGAAACTGGTGAATGGTAAAGGCATTGCGTTTCGTCTCGGTTGATAAGCGCACGCGCGCCTTCCCAGTTGGGGCAAGCAGGTAGACGCCGGCTTTACCCTTCACGCGCTCCAACTCATTCAAAAAGACCTTGAGCGTCGAGGTCTTACCCGTTCCGGCGCTTCCTGTGAGTACAGAGACGCGCCGATCGAACAAGGTGCGGAGAGCCTGCTCTTTCTCGTTCAGTGCGGCAAGCTCACGCGCATCCTGCGGCTGACCGAAGCGGTCAGTAAGCGCTTTGCGCCAGTCTGGTGCAGGATTAGGAATCTGGTTCTTGCGTGGTGCCCGCTGCCGAATCGTCTGAGCAACCTCATCCTCGAGCTTACGAATAGTGTTCAGTCCGACCAATTGAGGGTTCGTATCGAGTGCCATCCAGAGGTGTGTGCGGTGAAATTCAGCCTCGGCGATCACCACATCGCGGTCGGGGCGACAGGCACGCTGCGCTGGAAAGCGATCGCGTATCCGTTCGAGTAGTTCGGCAAAGGTGAGCAAGGTATCGCCGGCATAACCGGCCTCACGTAGGGTCGTGACCGCGACGGCGCGTACCCGACTTGCATCATCAGGCGCAACTAGTTGGTCATTCGGAATGAAGAGCGCCGCATCACCCTCTGGGCGCATGCCGTGATCAATCGCCTCCAGCGCGACTGGCGCTGAGGCTGCGGTGCCGCGATCTAGTTCGCAGATCAGGTAGGGATTAGCAACCAGATCCTGCTCCTCAGCCGGAAGGCCAGCCTCCACTCGCTCATCGGGGGAGCAGACCCGCCGCGCCTGCTCAGTAGTCAACTCAAATCGCGCAAGGGTTTCGAGGAGTGCAATGCGCGCCGGGTTTGCTTTAAGGGTTCGCCAGCGCTGAGCCGCCGTCTGAAATGCTGCGGCATAGGCTTTGGGCGGAGACGCCCGACCTTCCAAGATAGCCAGCGTCTTCGTCCAAGGATTCTCACCAGTACGGACGCAATTGGCTAGTTCAAGTCGCTGGAATGCCGCGCCCTGACTACAGCCCAAATATTGCAGCACGCTACCAATGCCAGGAAAGGGGCCGCGATTGCGCCAGACCTCATCGAGACAGTCGTTGAGCCATATGAGGTGACGATCCCAATCGCCTGCGATCTGACCATGAGCTTGGACAACGCGAACCGACTGGATCAACTGTTCCAACACCCCAACCGCGACATCATCGCTGACATGTTCGCCAATATACGAAAAGTCGAGAAAGGCATTAGCCGGCACGTAGCAGGCAATCTTAATCGGATCCAATTCTCGGTCGATATACTCCTGGTAAGGTAGACGAAAGCCCTGAGCCGGGAAATCGTGGGTAACGTAGCGAGTCCAAATCGGGTAACGTACCCCCTCTTTGTCGGTACCATCAAAGAAGAGTTGAGGACTTACCTGCTTTATTCGGCCCACGCCCACGAGCAAGCGTAAGGCATTCTCATCAACCGGATTACCCTGGTTCACGTAAAAAAAGGCGAGAGCATGCCCTTCACCATCTTTGATCTTGCCCCAAAAACTGCTCAACAGCGCAGTCTGGCGATCTGGCTCATAGACCCATCCTCGCTCTTTGTGCGGGTTTGTCCGATCACGAATCTTCAGACCTTCAAGCTCACAGATCTGACGGAAGTTTTCCTCGCGCATCCAACGGTAGGGTGCTGGCATACACGAATAGGCAGGTATCTGTTCAGTGATCGATTTGAGGAATCCACGATTCAGTGGATCGTTATGGGTGAAAAAGGTCGAACAAGGAGCAAACGTGGTGATATCGCGCGAACACGGAGGCTGATAGCCTTTGAGTTCATCAATCAACTGGCCTGCATACTTACGTTCTAGATCATCATTGCGGTTTGTGCGAATCTGCTCATTAGCGATGCATGAGGCATTGAGGTGAGGATGGCGACAAACACGACCATCCCAACCGGCGTCATGCCATGAGAGACGAACGGATAGGTGGATCATAACGCCTCCTCTGTTGTATTTATCGGGGGAGATGCAGCATCAGCATCAATACCACAGCACAAAAATCTCACTTCAGATCGCCATCAATGTGTAGAAACTTCTCGTGAGTAATATAGCATGTGGATTGTAGAAATTCAATTGGGTTATCAGAGCATGGGTGATGTGGAATGGGTGTGACCAAAATGTGTAGGTAGGGTGCGCGAGGGAACCTGGTTCTCTCGCATCCTCCCCCCGTCCAAAGGGGTGTAGGGCACCGCCCTACAGATTTCAGTCACACCCATATGGAATGCTAGCATGTATGATCATAACCACACCTGAAGGCACAGAACACCACTCTGAAGAAGCGGCATGCGGCACATGATCACATTACAGCCTATCCCCCCCCCCCACCCATGCTATACTACCCCCATGTGCAACGCCGACGGCCCCCGTTGATACGCAGCCGGTTCGCTGAGTACCGCCGCTCTTGTTGGCCCTGCTCAGCCTGCCCCCTGGTGTCGCGTTGGTCGTGTGCGGACGCATGGGTTCTTGTACAATGTGGTGGATGTGCGCCGCAGCATGCGGCGTTGGTTGTTGCCTCTTTGAGAGGCGATGTTGCGTGACATGACCTCATAAGGCCCGTTGCGGTGCCGTTGTTGCCCTCCCTGCTCTGTTCTGTTTTCAGACCATTGCAGGGAGGGCTTTTTTGTGTTCCCCTCAGGGGCCGATCTCCGATCGCGCCTCCGCTGAGGGGGTGAATCGGATCGGCCCCTTCGTGCAGAAGGAGGCCGTTCGTGTCTACCGCCGCTGTTGCGTTGCCCGCTGCGCCCCCGTTGGCGATCCCGGAAGATCCGCAAGCTCCTTTTGGGGTGATTGCGCTGCCCGATCCGACGCTGCCCGTGACCGATTCGGGTATTGCCCGCGCCTACGCTGCGCTCTGCGCCCACTATCGGGTGGCGGCTGCGCCGGAAGAGCGCGAGAAAGCCGCACGCCCCATCGGGGCGCAACTCGACAAAGCCTTGGCCCTGGTGCTGGATCGGGAGCGCTGGACGCTCCACGATGACCATGTGGCCCTCTTGGGCAGCGAAGGCGACCGCTACCGCACGACGCCCGCCTTCTGTGAAGGCCCGGCGTGGGTGAGTCGTGGGCGCAAAATGACGGTCTGCAAGGGTTCGCTCAATGCCCGTGTGGGTATGTGCAACCATCAACTCGCCGTGGAGTTGCTGCGCTTGGCGCAACAGCTTGATCATCCGCTAACACCCGTTTTCGCAACCGATCCCGCGCCGACGGCGCTGGTCGCGCTGCCTGGCTGGGCGATCTTCGCCCTCTGGGGGCCGATCACCATCGCGCAGCGCAAGGGCGATTATGCGCCCGAATCGGTCGAGTTGCTCATGGAAGAGTCGTACCTTTCACTCACTGGTGGCGGCTTTGCCACCACCACGGCCTGTGAACTCTCTGGCGCTCACACCCTGATCGCCATCCCCGTCGAAGGCTTCCAGAAGCTCTGGGAGGCGATTCGCCCCCATGCGATGGAGACGCCAACGCTCACGTTGGCGGTAGAGATCAACGACGACACAACGGGCATCCTGAAGCTTCAGGGTGGCCCTTTTGATCATGTTGTTTCCGTGACGGGAGTGGTGTTATAGGCGAAAGGCCGAAAATCCGATAGCCGATAGCCGATAGCCGATAGCCGATAGCTGATAGCCGACCTAGCTACCCGACAGTTTAAGTTTCCCGTTACACGACGTTCTTCAAGACCTCGCACGCCGGCAGGCTGGCTTCGGCAAGCTCAGCCACCGAGCCTGCGGCTGTTATGCGGTGAAAGCCCGCTTCGCGGGCTTGGACCGAATCCCTTCAGGTGCAGCCCGCGAAGCGGGCTTTGCATAGCAGCGCAGGGCTTTAGCCCTGCGCCTCAGCTGTCGGGTAGCTAGATAGCCGACCCCTGAACCCCGACCCCTGACCCCTGAACCCTGACATACCCAA
>RSAS01000290.1:0-1758 GCA_003934145.1 Candidatus Viridilinea halotolerans
GGCTCCCCGTTTGATTCTGGTTTCGGTTCTGATTCTTTATCTGACTGACTATAGTTCCCGCGTACCCTTCCCATAAGGGAAGGTTCGTAGCGCCTTTACCGTCTGCCGCGCTGGGGGTGCGGGGGCCAGGCCCCCGCAAATCCCCCATCCCAGTGGGGAGGATGCGGAGGGCATAGTCCTCCGCATCCTCCCCACAAACGGTAAAGCAGATCGCCGCAAGGCGAAACAATCCCTAGTTTGACGCAATAGACTAATGCCCACACATTATACCCACAATCGTGTCGCCATGTTGGTTGTTTTGCTGCTCTTGGCGGCAACGTGGTGGCTGCGTGCGCCCCTCCACGCGCTGCCGCTTGAACGCGACGAGGGGGCGTATGCGACGATTGCCGCGCGCCTGCTCGCGGGCGACCGCCTCTACCAAGATCTCTTCGACCACAAGCCACCCCTCGTTCACCTCGTCTACACGCTAGCGGCGGCGGCGCCCGGCGATCCGGTGGTGGCCGTGCGCATCCTAGCCACCCTCTACCTCATGGCCACCGCCATGCTCTTGCTCGCCTTGGCCTGGTGCCTCTACGGACGCCGCGCCGCCCTTGCATCGCTGGCGCTCCTTTTGGCCTACGCGAGCAGTTGGCGTTTCCAAGGGCTGACCTTCAACAGCGAAGCCGTCATGCTGCTGCCCGCCACCCTTGGCTGCCTCTTGGCTGTCGTGGCGCTGCTGCGTCAACGCCCGTGGCTCCTGCTCGGCGCAGGCGTCGCCGTGGGCCTCGCAGTGTTAGCCAAACCGATTGGCTTGGCCCTCGTCGTCCCGCTATTGCTCGCGCCCATCTTGGCGCGCTGGCGTTGGCAATCTAGCCTGCTGGCACTGAGCTTGGGCGCAGGCGGCGTCGCCATGCCTTTGGCGCTCTTTGCGCTGCTCATCTGGGCGCAAGGGTCAATTGGGGCCGCCAACGAGGCATTGCTCATCTACAATCGCCTCTACGCTGCCGAGAGTGTGGCCCAAGGCTGGGATCTAACGCAACTCTGGCGCATCTGGCAGCCCATGCTCACGCTGGCCATTCCTGCGCTGCTCGGTTGGCTCTGGCTGTCACTGGCGCTTGTTGCGCAACGCAACGCATCCCCCCCCGGCCTACGTGCCGCCCACAGCCTCGCCACCCTCTGGGGTTGGGCACTCTTGGCCACCGCCTTTTTAAGCCTACGCCCCTACCCCCACTACTACCTCGCCGCTTTGCCACTACTCAGCCTCTGGGCCGGTAGTGGCCTCGCTTGGTTGGCCCAAAGCGTAGCGCAAAAACTGGAACGCTCGTGGTTCGCCCTACTTGCCACCAGCTTTGCTGTACTCGTCATGATCGCCCCCGTCCCCAACGAGTTAGCTAGTCTGCGTCACATGCCCCCCGACGAGCAGATCAGCCATCTCTACGCATGGGACGGTGCCCAATACTTTGCCCCCGCCCGCGCCGTCGCCGCCTACGTCGCCGCCAACGTCCCACCCGATCAGCCCATTTTTGTCTGGGCCGCCGAGCCGCAGATCTACTACATGGCCCAACGCCGCCCCGCCTCGCGCTTCGTCTACGACTACCCCGTAGATCGCCTGCCCGGTGCCCGCGATGAACTGCTTGCTGACTTGCGCCGCGCACCACCCCCATTGATCATCACCTACGCCCAGGTGCGCCCGATCGGCTTTCACCCCTTCTTTGAAGAAGAGGGCTACGTGCTGACGACAACGCTTGGGGGCTTTGATCTCTTTGAACGAGTGCTGCG
>RSAS01000290.1:1858-2851 GCA_003934145.1 Candidatus Viridilinea halotolerans
TTAAGCCCCCGGTGGGGGCTTGGGGGAGGCTTCGCCTCCCCCAAAAAAACTCTTTCTGTGGGGCGTAGCCCCATAGGCATTACGTTAAGCCCCCGGTGGGGGCTTGGGGGAGGCTTCGCCTCCCCCAAAAAAACTCTTTTTGTTCCGTGTTGGCGGCGAAGCCGCCAACACGGAACAAAAAAAGGCGAAGCCATCCCTAGCGCACAAAGAAGTAGACCGTCAGCACCACACTGATCACAATCACAATGCCGCGCACCACGCGGGTCGGCATGCGCCGCGCCACCGCCGCGCCACTGTAGCCGCCAATGATCGCCCCGATGGTCATCACGAACATCTGTGGCCATTGAATAATTCCCGCGATAATAAAGGTAAAGACCGCGACGCCATTGATCAGCGCCGCTTGCAGTGTCTTGAGCGCATTCATCTCGTGAATATTCTCGCCACCGAGTAGCGCCAAGACGGCGAGCGTCAGGATGCCCAAACCGGCCCCGAAAAAGCCGCCATAGATCGCCACCGCCAAATAAATCACCATCAACCCAGCGCGCCGCAACGGCCCCACTTGGGTCTGGTCGTTATGCTTCTTACGGGCCAAGCGTGTAATCATTGGGCTGGCAATAAAGACCACCGTAGCCAAAAGCATCAGGTAGGGAATGAGTTGTTCAAAGACGCTCTCACGGATGCGCAGCAGCAAAAGTGCGCCCAACAAGCCGCCAAGCAGACTCAAGCCTGAAAAGAGTTTCAACTCGTGGCGTTGGCTCTTCAACTCCTCGCGGTAAGCCCCCACACTCGCCGCTGCCCCCGGCCATAGCGCGGCTGCGTTGGTCGCATTTGCCAGAATCGCCGGCATACCCGTAAAGAGCAGCGCCGGAAACGAAATAAAACTCCCGCCACCCGCCACCGCATTAAGCATGCCAGCAACCAGCGCGGCCATAAAGAGAAGAACGATCTGTGCGAAGTCAAGCGGCATTGGGGGCTCCTAGAGAACAGAGGAAC
>RSAS01000290.1:2951-13576 GCA_003934145.1 Candidatus Viridilinea halotolerans
AGAGGAACAGAGAACAGAGGAACAGAGAACAGAGGAACAGAGAACAGAGGAACAGAGAACAGAGGAACAGGGCGCAAAGACGAATACCCTCTATCATAACCCATGAAGCTAAAGCCCACGGTGGAGACGGCAAGCCCTAAACTAAAGCCCACGGTGGGGTTTGGGGGTGGCTGCGCCGCCTCCCGTGTCGTTGGGGTGGCGAAGCCGCCCCAACGACACAAAAAAGAAGGTTTGGGGCGTGCCCCAACAACGGGGTTGCCGGTTCATACCAGGTATACTATAATGAAGGCGTCGCTCGCTCTGAACGGGCTTAGCTTCGTTTACACTGTAAAACCTTATGCTCCCTACCGTTCACTGAGGCGCGGGCGCAACCAACGCAAAGGATGTGTCAACTATGTTTGGCATGAATAGAAAACCCCAACCTGCCACCTCCACGCTCTACAATAAAACCGAAACCGTCATCGGGGCCAATACCCGCTTTCAGGGTAGCCTGACTTCCGATGGCAATATGCGCATAGATGGCTCAGTCGAGGGTGACGTTGAAGTCCTAGGGAACCTGATAATCGGCGAGACGGGCCGTGTGATTGCCACGGTGAAAGCCCAGAATGTCCACGTCTCCGGCGCAGTCAAGGGCGAAATTACCGCCGTTGAGCAGCTCGAAATCTCGCCGACTGGCAAGGTCTGGGGCGACATTACCACCGCCGCGCTCCACATTGAGCCCGGTGGCCTCTTCCGTGGCCAGAGCGCGATGACCTCCACCATTGATGAGCCCTTGCTGCTGGAAGCGCCGCGCCCGAGCCAAGGGTGACACGGGCGGCGCATGGCGGTTTGGGGGAGGCAAAGCTTCCCCCGTAAAACTCTTTTTGTTCGATTTTGGCGGCGAAGCCGCCAAAATCGAACAAAAAACAGGGTTTGGGGCTTGCGCCAACAGCGGGTTATAGGGCGGCAGCCCTAACGTTTATGCGTATGACATGGTTCATAGTTACTTTACAGTTTAGTGCCACGCACCGCTTTCTGATGCGCTCGGGCTGACCCCTGAAACCTGACCCCTGAAACCTTGTCTATGGGGCTTAATGTAATGCCTATTGCTGAAGCCACCCCCAATGTATTTGGTGTAACATGAAACGGCTGCGCAGTCACGCTTCGCGGCGGATCTTTGGCCTTGGGTCACGTCGCCGTACTACCGAGCATAGTATGCCCTTTGCGGAACGAAGTGCATTCATTTTGCACCTCGTGAGCAAGAACGCCCTAGCGTTTGGCCTTGCTGCGCTGATGGTAATCTCCATTGGCTTGCTCATGGTCAACTTCGTGGGCCAGGTGCTACAGAGCGCCCGTCTTGATGCGCGACGCGCCGAGATGGAGGCGGAAGTGGCTGCCATCCGCGCCGAAAATGGGCGACTCACTGGCCTTGTGGAGTATACCGAATCGCCCGTCTATACTGAGATGGTCGCCCGGAGTCAACTCGGCTTTGCCCGCGAGGGCGATGTGGTGATCCTCAGTCGCAGTGAACCGGTTACGCCCCCCGACTTTTTGCCCAGCACCGAGGAGTTGATCTCACCTGTCCTTGCGCCGCAACCGGAAAACTGGCGCCTCTGGTGGCGCGCCTTCTTTCCTGGTTGAGTTTGGGTTGCGTATCAGTCTATTGTTGTCTGTAACATTGGCACGCGCTTCCAGACAGCACGACTTTTGCACAACTGCCAATATTCTGCCCCCCGCCTCACCGCTCACTGGCACGATGCGCAGCAAGTGCCGCCTGAACCTCGGCATGGCGCTGGCGCGTTAGTGGGTAGCGGTAGACGAGCAGCATGCCGATGATGAGCAGTACCATGGGCACCGGGCCGACCATCCAGCGGAGCGCGAGGAGCGCCTGCGCGGGCTGCTCGCCCGGCAGTAGTTCACGGTTGAAACCGTACCACTCCAGCGCCTGAAGGGTCAGGGCAATTCCAAGGCCAACTGCCGTCTTCTGGATGAAGGTCATGATGCCGTAGAAGGCACCCTCGCGCCGCTGACCCGTCTCCAGTTCGTCAAGATCAACCACGTCGGGCAGCATGCTCCAAGGAACAAGGTAGGCCGTGGCGATGCCGACGCCCGCGAGAGCACCCAGCACAATCGCTAGGTTGATCTGATTGGGGCCAAGGAAAAAGAGCCCCGCCATGGCGGCGATCCAGCAACTCATCCCACTATAGTAGACCGCCTGTTTGCCGATGCGCCGACTCGCTGCACTCCAGACGAAGAGAAAAACCATCGCCGAGCCTTGCACCGCCAGCAATACCAGCGGGAACATATCGGCCCGTTGAAAGTAAAACGTCAGGTAGAAGCCAAGCACATTCTGTGTGACTTGCAGCGCCATCCAAGAACAGAGGTAGATGCCGACGACAAAGAGGAAGGCGCGATTCCGTGCGACGATGCGCAATTGGTCGCGCAGCGTCAAAGGAACTTTGCTTTTTCTCTTCACACCGCTGGCAGGGGCTTTGGGGCTGCCGCCCATACGCATGAACTTTAGGGGCCTGCGGCCCCTAAAACCCCGCCAGGAGGGGAGATTTTTCGGGGGCCATGCCCCCGAACCCCCGCCAGCAGGCCCACTAGAGGCTTACGTTCTGCGTATGGGGGCATCACCCCAAAGTGGGTTTTAGGGCGGCAGCCCTAAACTGCAGCAGCGTGTTGTAGGGCGACAGCCCTACAACACGCCACCCCGAACGAGAAAATTGTAGCACAGTCAAACTTCGCAGGCAGCCTCTGAAGTATGCTATACTCTGGGGTGATGATGCCAGCAACTTCTTCGGCAGCCCTGCATGCTGTCGGTGCCAAGCGTAAGCCATACACGCGACCTTTGGGCTGGGGTGATGCGCTCGTGCTTGGTCTGTTGCTCACGTTTTGGCTTGCTGTGATGATGCTCAGCCAGCGCACTCCGGTGGTCTATGCGCTCGATCTGACCGAGCCGACCCTTGACGAGCGCTTCTACTATATTGGCTTACACACGTTAGAGCAGAACGAGCAGTTTGTCTACCGCTGGACAAGTGATCAGTTCACGCTTCAGTTGCCCGCCGGTTACCATATGGCATCGCGCTATGTGGTGACGCTGCGTGCTCAGGCGGGCTTGCCCGCTGCCCATCCGCTGCTCTTCTTGAGCAACGAGCGCCCTTTGGCAACAACCGTGCCGGGTGGTGCCTTCCGACGCTACCAGGTGCTCCTGCCCCCGGCGCCGCCGCGTGACAGCGAACTGCGTTTTGGTCTGCAAACGACGCCACGCAGCCAAGCGGGTGACGAGCGCCCGTTGGGGGTGGTGGTGACCGATGTGGCGCTGCGCGGGCTGCCTGAACGTGATGGGGCCATGTCGTTTGGGTTACCCATGGCGTTTGCACTGCTCTGGGGCTTGGCGCGCTGGCGCGGGGCGAGTCTGCTGGAGACGAGTGTACACAGTGGCATACTCGCCTTGGCGCTCTTGGGCTTGTTCCTCTACCGGCAACCCGCGCCGCTACCCTACCCCGCCATGGCTGGCTTGAGTCTGGTGGCGGCGGGTGTGGCCATCCTGAGTGTGCGTGAAACCTGGGTGCGCGTAGCGTTGGGGATGCTCGCCACCATCGTGAGCTTTAGTGGCATGCTCTGGAGCAACTGGCTCTCTGATGATGTCTTTATCTCCTTCCGTTATGCCCAGAATTTGGTAGCGGGCAATGGCCTAGTCTACAACCCGGGCGAGTATGTCGAGGGCTATACCAACTTCCTCTACACCATGCTGGCGGCACTGCTGCTCAGCGTAGGCGCTGATCCGGTGGCGTGGACCTACCGTTCCGGCGTTGGCTTTGCGCTCGGGTTACTGTTGCTGACCTATCTTTTGGCCAAGCGTCTGATCGGGCCGCGTTGGGCCTTTGTCGCGGCGCTCTTGGTTGCCACTAGTCAGAGCCTATTACTCCACACTGCCCGCGGCGGTGGCCTAGAGACGGGCCTCTTTGCGTTGCTTTTGTTGCTTGCGGTGGCGATCTATGTCGCCTGGTTGGAGGGTGGCTGTGGCTTTGGTGCGCTGGGCAGTAGCTTGGGCGTGGTTTTGGCCCTGGCCACCCTGACGCGCCCCGAAGGGCTGTTGCTGCTGGGCATCACTGGTTTGCACTACCTGATCTATGATATGGATGGGGATGTGTTGCGCCAACCATGGGCTTGGATGCAGCGCAAGTTGGGGGCGTTGATCTTTGTGCTGCCCTATCTGCTGCTGATCGTACCCTTCTTTTTGTGGCGCTACAACTACTACGGCGATCTCTTGCCCAATACGTTTTATGCCAAGACGGGCGGTGGCTTGCGGGCGGTGCCGCGTGGCCTTGCCTATAGTTGGCAATTTGCCCAGACCATGGGCGGGCCGCTGCTGCTGCTTGCGCTCTTGGGTTGGTTGGAAGTTGGCTGGCGCTCACTGCTCCGCGGTTGGCGCGGCTATTTCTTGCTCTTAGTGCTGATCTATACCGCGTATATCATTACGGTGGGTGGCGATCACTTCCGCGGCGAGCGCTTCTTTGTGCCGTTGGTGGCCCCGTTAGCCATGCTCTTTGCGGATGGTTTAGCCCAAGTGACGCGCCGCGCACTGCGTCGCCCCACCTTGCGTTGGGCGACGCAAATCTTGCTGGTTATCTTCCTGACCAGCTATAGCGCCTACGCCCTCACGCGCACCCATCCGATTGACTATATCATGCGTGGAATGGACGAGAGCGTCTGGATCTGGCGTGAGTTGGGTTGGTGGATGGCCGACCACACGACACCCGATGAGTCGATTGCTGTGCTGGGCGCGGGGGCGATTGCCTACTATGGTCAGCGTACAACGATTGATATGCATGGCCTCACCGATTACCATATTGCGCGGATCGAAGTGCCTGAGATGGGTAGTGGCACGGCGGGCCACGAGAAGGCCGATCCGCTCTATGTCATCAACGTACGCCAGCCGACCTACATTCCCGCCATGTGGGATGGCTACTTTCCGGATCGCGCCCTGCTTGAGGCGCATTACGAGTTGATCACCATCAGAACACGGCTGGGGCGCGATGTGGCTCTGTGGCGACGCATCCCAACCGAGTAATATTGAAGGTTACGCAACGGTGGCAGAGCAACACTCACAGCAGTCACGTTGGCAAACATTTTTTACCCATAGCGGTGTTCTTGCGCTCTACACCCTTGCTGCTCTCTTCATCAGTTGGCCGATGGTGCGCTACTTCACTACGGGCGTGATTGGGGCCGAGCATGGCGTGGATGCCTACCAGGGGACGTGGAATCTCTGGTGGGTGGCAACAGCGCTGAGCAGTGGGCGTCTGCCCTTCTTTACCAATATCCTGTATTATCCCACTGGCGTCGATCTCTTCTGGCAGACCTCGCAAGTGGCGCACGGCATCACGGCGCTGCCGATTACCCTGCTCTTGGGGCCGCGCGCAGGCTTTAATTGGACGGTGCTGCTCAGTTTTGTGTTGGGTGGCTATCTCACCTTTCTCTTTGTACGTGAAGTGACCGGCAATACGCTTGGGGCGCTCGTGGGCGGGATGGTCTTTGCCTTTTCGCCCTACCATGTGCAACGCATGGTGGACGGGCCGGTGGAGGTGACGTCGATCCATTGGGTTCCACTCTACCTCTTTGCGCTCTATTTCCACCTTGAACGCCCTACCTGGTGGCGCTCGCTGCTCTGTGGGTTGCTGCTGGTATGGGTGGGCTTGGGCGGCTGGTACTACGGACTCTTTTGTGTGATCACCACCGGCCTCGCGGCGGGGGTCTGGCTCGTTGTGCCGGGGCCGGGGCAGCCGTGGCGCTGGCCGGATCGGGCGGCGTGGGTGCGGGCAATTTGGGCGGGCACACCGGCGCTCTGGTGGGTCTTGTTGATCGCGCCGCAACTGCAAGGGCTGGTGAGCGAACCCGACAAGTTGTGGGATATGCGCGAGATCCATGCGTGGCGTTCTGCCGATCTGCTCGACTTCTTCTTGCCCAATCCGCTGCATCCGCTCTGGGGCGAGGCGATTTGGGCAGCGCGTGAGGAGCGCTATCCGGGGGCGGTGATCTGGAATGTGGCGTTGGGGTGGGTGGGTTTGGCGCTTGGGTTGGTGGGGGCCATAACGGCATGGCCGCAGGTGCGGCGTTGGGTGGCCTTGATCGCGCTTAGCCTACTGCTGGCCATGGGGCCGACGCTGCGCGTAGCGGGCTATGATACCGGCTTGCCTTTGCCCTTTATGCTGCTGCAAGACTTCCCTGGTATTCGCTCCGGCCAGCGTCCGAGCCACATTATGGTCGTGGCGAGCGTCCTGCTTGGCATTTTGGTGGCCTATGGCTTTGCTTGGCTCACGCGGCGCATGACGATGCGGGCGGCGGGGGGCTTGGCGGCGGGCTTGATCGCACTCCTCCTCACTTTTGATGCCTATGCTGGCCCGATGCTCATTCAACAGCGTGAGGTGCATCCTTTCTATCGTACGCTGGGGCCGCCCCCGTTTGACGTTGAAGGGCAGCCGCAGGGGGCGGTGATGCCGTTACCGCTCTATATTCAGGTGAATCGCAGCGAGAACCTGACGACGCAGATGGTTCATCGTTGGCCGATCTTGGGCGGCTACTTGGCCCGTCCGCCCGCCTACACCTTCAGTCGCTACGCTCCCGGCCTGCGCGAGATCGAGGGCTATCCGCTGGTGACCAATGACATTTTCAGTCCGGGTTGGCCGACGTTGGGCCAACAAAGCTTTGCCGCCTACGACGTGCGCTATGTGACGCTGGATCTGACGGTGGGGCGCACAGAATATTTCGCCCGCGTGCGGGCCACTGCCAAGGAGTTAGGGTTTGGCCCGCCCATCGTGGCCGACGCCGATCTCGAAGTCTACCGGGTACCGGAAACATGGCCGGTAGGGTCACTGGGCTATTTGGGTGAAGGTTGGCAAGGTTTAGAGGAACAAATGCCCTACCGTTGGCGTTGGATCGGTGAGCGTGCCGAACTACGTCTCTTTAATCCGCTTGAACAGCCGCAGATCACCACGCTATCCATGCGTATGGTGAGCCATGATGAACCGCGTTTGCTCGAAATGCGCCTGGATGATATGCCCGCTGGGGAGATCCTCGTCGCTGCACATGAACCAAGCAGTTACCAAGTGCGCTTTATGCTTCCCTCTGGTAGCCATGCGCTCACGTTGCATGCCCCAGCGACACCTGATCCGGAGCGCAGCAATGAAGCGATTAGTATTCGATTTTTTCGTATTGAATTTAAGTTTGATAGTTAGGGATGGTTTCGCCTTGCGGCGATCGACGTTACCGTTTGTGGAGAGGATGCGAAGGGCTACGCCCTCCGCATCCTCCCCACTGGGATGGGGGTTTTGCGGGGGCCAAGCCCCCGCCCCCCCCGCACGGCAGGCTTAAGTTAATGCGCATGGGTGCAGACCCACAGGCTTTGATCTACCCATGTGTGATCATTTGACAAAATAGATCAGGAGGGCTATGATCTTTGAGGTTGATGTGAGTAAAGAACAAATAAGCGCTTTTGCATAAAGATGCAACATGTCTGAGGTAAGGAGGATATAGCCATGAAACCGAATTCGCAGCGACGGACCACTAGTACATTGGTGGCAGGTATTGCCGGTTTTATGTTGGTTCTCTTGGTGGCCTTGGGTTTAAACCTGAGTGCATTCCAAGGTCAGGGTCAGGCGCAGCAGGATAGCCCGTTATTTCCGATGCCCGACTATACGGCGACCCCAACCATTGCTCCAAGTCCAACCGCACAACCGATTCTAGTAACTGACGTGCTGTTGCAACCCGATTTGAGCGATGCGAGCGCATTGGATGCTTGGGTGTTTGTGGATGTTGGGGTGGTATTGGCAGAGGAGCGTTCGGTTTGGCAGATTGAAGAAGGTACGTTGTTGCAAAATCGTACGGCAGCGGCGGGTAATCCCAACACGTATGAGACGATGGCGTTCCTTGGCGATCCCAGTTGGGCTGACTACACGGTTCGTGCGCGTTTTTACGACCAAGGAAATGGCAATGCTGGCCTTGTGGTACGACGCGAGGGGATGAATTTCTACCGTTTGCGCCTTTTGGCAAGCATGTATAGCGATACGCCCAAGCTGATTCTTGAGAAGGTCATTGAGGGTGAAGCGACACGTTTGGCAAGCCATGATGCACCTGGGTACGATTTGCACATGTGGCATGATATGTCGCTGCGCGTTCAAGGGAGCCTCCTGACTGCTACATTGGATGGTGTGGTGATCTTTGAAGCCGAGGATACGACGCTGACAAGCGGGCAGCCTGGTCTGTTCACCCGCGCTATGGGTCAGATTCGCTTTAGCGATGTGGTGGTTACCAATTAAGACACCATTGCAGAAAGGGGTTCTCTAGTGGTCGTCCGCTCTTTCTTCCTAGGCATGTTCTGTGCCACCTTGCTTCTTGCAGGCTTTCTGCCGTTACAGAGTTTGGCGCAGAATGATCCGAATTTGCGTTTGATTTCGCAGCAAATTGTGCCCGATTCGAATAACGTCAAGTTGCCCAGTGTGGCGATAGCCGGAAATATGGTTTCGGTTAGCGGTGGTGTGGATGAGCGACGAGCGACTGGGTGGGTCAAGGATGTGGCTGCGCCAACCTTTGGTGCGCCCTTCACGCTCGGCGATGCCATTGGTCAGCCAAACTATGCTACCTCATCGGTAGCGGGGCGCGATGATGGTACATTCACCTATGCCTGGATCTCACAGGGGGTCAGTGGTCCCATTCAAGTGCGTCAGCGCGGAGCAAATGGGCAGTTGTCTGCTTCGGTGAATGCAACAGGCGGTGGCGAGTTCTTCTTTGTAGCCGGGGCGACGAATAACGCAGGGACGACGGTGCTTACATGGAATGGAAACGGACGCTTCCGTTATGTTGCCTCGACCGGAGGTAATCTTGGAGCGTGGCCGCTTTCGGGTGTGATTGCCAATAATCCGAGTGTTGGTCGTCCGCAGATGGCTTCTGGGCCGAACAATCAGATTGGGGTCACCTTCTTTAGTGACGGAAATATCTATGCCGGGCTGTGGAACGGCTCTGGGTTTACGATGGAGACCGTTTCGCAGGGTGGCTTCTACGATGCAGACCCGACCATCTCGTTCCTGCCTGATGGCTCACCAGTAGTTGCGTGGCGGCGGGTTGAAGGTGGCATGTTCTTTGCCGTGCGCCAGGCGAATGGAAGTTGGCCCTCCTCCCGCGTGACCGATATGACGCCTGGTGGTCCGGCTGGGGTTTCAGTTGACGCTGCGGGCAACATCGCGTTTAGCTGGGTTGTTAATGGTGTGGTGTATGCCGCCTACAGAAGCGGTGATGGCGTTGCGCAGGCCGGGCCTTTCCGCTTGTCCTCCAGCGGTGATTCCTACTTTGAAGCAGGGATGAAGATGTTAATCACTGATCAGTCCCTGATTCATGTGGTTGCGGAACGCTTCACTGGTTCAGGGTTGCGCACTGACTACTTCCTGCTTTCCGCGCAAGGCTTGGGCGTAACGCCACCGCTTGATGCCGTGCCGGTTATTGCTAATGGCGCTGAGGTTGTAAGTGCGCCCCAGAGTGTTAGCGTCGCCTTTACTGGAGTTGAAGGAACGCCAACTCAAGTACGTTGGAACTGGGGTACTCCGCCCACGGACGCGAATCCTTGGACTACCTATCAGACGACGATCAGTGTACCGGTTCCCGCCAATATTCAGTCTTGTCAAGCCTATCGGCTCTATACGCAGGTGCGTGAAGGCGATCGGGTTCAAGAGGAAGCCAAGTCGGATACGGTTGCCTTTGATAACGCGGTTCAGGCGCGAGTGCAGATCACGAATCCGTATCAGGCGAGTACGAGTGCGCTCTTTACCCCCCTGTTGATCCAGTTGCTTGATTTGGGTACCGATCGCGGTGCTTCGTCTGGTCATCCTGACTATACCCGTGATCCGGCCTTCTATCTGTTGGTTGACGGCACTGCCGACTGTTCTGGCATCAAGGAGTTTCGCGTTGACTACAGCGGTTCTGGTAATTTCAGTAGACCGTATGGGCTAGTCAATAACTCCTTTGTGAATATTCTCCCGATTCTCAATGCCCCAGTGCAAGATGGTGAGATCACGCTTGGGGTTCAGGTGCGCGATACTTTTGATAATGCGCTCCTTGTTACAAGAACACTTGTACTTGATCGCACACCTCCTGTGTTGGCGAGTGGTCAACTCTATGAAGTTACCCCTGATGAGAACGCTAACATTATGAGTACGCTCACGTTTAGTAATGTGGTGGTTACTGATGCCTACCCTGGAGGTTACTGGGGCGTGTGGCTGGCGAATAGCCTCACTGAAGTGACGAATCCACTTACCAATACCAATCTTATTTGGTATCCGATAGAGGTGGTTGATGCTTGGAATGCCGATAATAGTCGCCCAGCGGTGGTGGGTTGGAGTCTCGCGAGTGGGCTGGGCTTGTCGCTGACCCAGTTGCGTGATCTCAATAATCCCACCTTCCATGTCTATGCCCGTTTCTTGGACGGCGCTGGTAATCCTACACCCCAGGTGATTAGCAAGACGGTGACAATTAATGGGAGCCTGACCTTCCCACAAGTCCACTTGCCGTTGGTGCGCCGGTAGTTGCTACGGTAGAGCTCCGTCAAAGTCACCTCCGGTGGGGGTTCGGGGGAGGCGAAGCCTCCCCCGAAGAAC
>RSAS01000071.1 GCA_003934145.1 Candidatus Viridilinea halotolerans
CCCGTTCCCGCGCCGGAACTGCCCCCCGTTCCCGCGCCGGAACTGCCCCCCGTTCCCGCGCCGGAACTGCCCCCATCCGATGGCTAGGGTTGGCCGCATGCATGCGCGATGATGTTGAGACAATGAGGTGAGGATACAATATCCTCACCTCATTGTCTCTTTATAGGAATCGATCATGGGCCGAGGCATAGCCTTCCCGCGTAGTCGCCGCCTAGCCGAAGAGAAGGCTGCCCTACGCGCCCAACTCAACGAGGCGGAGCAGTTGCTTAATGCGATCCGCTATGGCACTGTGGATACGATCATTGTGCAAAGTCCCAATGGGCCGCAGGTCTATACGCTCCAGAGTGTGGAGGGCATCTATCGGGTGTTGGTCGAGACGATGAATGAGGGTGCCGCGATTTTGCATCCCTCTGGTACAATACTCTATGCCAATCGGCACTTGCTCAGCCTGCTCGATCTCCCGCTGGAGCAACTGATTGGCCTGCCCTTTCGTCAGTTTATCGCCCCGGATCAGGCCGAGGCGATGCACCAACTGCTCGCTGCGGGAATTAAAGGGCCGATTGCGGGTGATAGTACGCTGCAACTGCGCAATGACCAGCGCATTCCGGTGCGTATTTCTATGCATCCGCTGACCGACGAGGTGAGTCCTGGGGTATGCACAATTATTACCGATCTGACTGAACATGAACGTGCACGGGCTATTTTGCAGGCTGCACTTGAACAAAAAGATGTCTTATTGCGCGAAATTCACCATCGCGTCAAAAACAATCTCCAGGTCATTACCAGCATGTTGCGCCTGCAAGCAAGCAGTTTGGCTGATCCCCAGGTGAGTAGTGCCTTTCAAGATAGTCTCAATCGCATTCGCGCCATGGCGCTCGTGCATGAGCAACTCTACTCGAGCGCTAATCTGACATGTATTGAAGCCAAGGCCTACCTACAGACCTTGGCCAAGAGTCTGTTGCGCAGTTCTGCGACGTTTGGGGTGCAGAAACTCGTCTGTCTGGTTGAGCCAGCGATTTGGTTGCCCATTGACATTGCTGTGCCATTGGGCCTGATTACCTCAGAGTTGATCGCCAACAGTTTGAAACATGGGCTTGCCGGGGTAGCCTATGGCGAGATTCGGGTCGCGTTGCGCAACGTGCCGGAAGGCTTGAGCTTGGGCGTTCATGACAATGGCATTGGTTTACCGGAAGGCTTTGATCCCGCCTGCAATACAACGCTAGGACTGCGCATCGTGCACACATTAGCTCGTCAACTGGGTGGTGAGTTGCGCATTCACTCAGATGATGGCACATTGATTGAGGTTATTTTTCCTGCTCCGCAGGGGGATTTTTTTGCTTGCAAGTAAAGCTTGATGGAATTTTCGGGGGCCATGCCCCCAAATCCCCGCCGCACGGGGTGTTTTTCGGGGGCCATGCCCCCAAACCCCCGCCGCACGGGGTGTTTTTCGGGGGCCATGCCCCCAAACCCCCACCGGGCAACGTAATGTGAACGGCGGGGGTTTGGGGGAGGCGAAGCCTCCCCCAAAAAAAACCTCTTTTTGGTGCGTTTTTGGCGGCGAAGCCGCCAAAAACGTACCAAAAAGAGCATTAGGCGTACAAGAGGCACCCTATGTCCAAGCCACGCGTGCTGATCGTCGAAGATGAACTGATCACCGCACTCGATCTCGAAGAGACGCTCCAACGCCTGGGTTATGAAGTAAGCGGGGTGGCCGATACGGGCACCCTGGCTCTGGCTATGGCCAGTCAACATCCGCCTGATCTGGTGCTGATGGATATAACGCTGCGTGGGTCACTGGATGGGGTGATGGTGGCGGAGCAATTGCGTAAGCAGTTTGATCTGCCGGTGATCTACCTTACAGCCCATACCGATACGCCCACCGTTGAGCGTGCGGTGCAAAGTGGCTCTTTTGGCTACTTGATTAAGCCCTTTGATGATAATGAGTTGCAGATTGCGCTGAGTATGGCGCGCGCTAAGTATGCCGTGGAGCGCGAGTTGCGTCAGACCCAGGTTCAACTTCAGGCGACGGTGGAGGCTCTGGAGCGGCGTAATGCGGAATTGCATGTGTTGCACCGCCTCGCGTCCGATCTACAACTCGCAACAACAAGCGGTGAAGCGTGCGTGGCAATGGTAGGGGCGGTGCGCGAATTCTTCCCCGAAGCGGCAGGGTTGTTGCTGATCCATCGTGAACGCGATGGTCAAATTGAACCTATCTTCTCTTGGGGCGCCGAGCGCATTGTGAGCCAAGCCTTCCCCGCCCAGATCTGCCCGGCCTTGCAGCGCCGTCAATTAGAAGCGCGGTTTGATGCCCAAGCCTGTGCGCAATGTGTGCGTGAGGCCTTCGCAAGCACCAATGAGATCTACTGTGTCCCTTTGGCCACCGTCCAAGAGCGCGTGGGTATTTTGCTGCTGCACCACCCCGAAGCGGCGCAGCCTACCTCTGATGGCGACGGCACGACCGCTGCCGACCGACGGCGCCTCGCGGCAGCCCTTGCCGACCAAGCCAGCCTGGGGTTATCCAATGTGCTGCTCCGCGATGCGTTGCGCGAACAGGCCAACCGCGATCCACTTACTGGTCTCTTCAACCGACGTTATCTCGATGAGGTGATGCGCCGCGAGATTGTCCGCGCCCGACGTGAAAACTACCCAATTGCGTTGGCATTGCTTGATATTGACCATTTCAAAAAGATCAACGACAACTTTGGCCATAGTGCCGGTGATGCAATGCTGTGCAGTGTGGCGCGCCTGCTGCGCGACGCGGTGCGCGGCAGCGATATTGTCTGTCGCTATGGGGGCGAAGAATTCCTGATTGTGCTGCCCCTCACCAATGCCGAGGCGGTGCTTGATCGCACCGAGCAGATGCGCCTGACGATCAAACAACTCTTGGTTGAACACGACGGCAAGCTCCTTCCTTCGATCACCGTCTCGGCTGGCATCACCACCATTAAGTCCAGCGAAGATGAACTCCAACCTGCTCTCGAACGGGCCGATCATGCCCTCTATGTGGCGAAAGCCGCCGGTAGAGATCGTAGCGTCTGTGTGGATGCATGAACGACCTTGCCATTCTAGCTATCTCGTGCTAGAATGGCACCTAGTGCGCCGTCAGGCGCGTTTTGTTGCGCCAGAGAGGAATGATGACCGATGGCTTCCAAAAAGGGTAACCGCATCGTTATTAAGCTCAAAAGCACGGAGAGCGGCCATAGCTATACGACGATGAAGAATCGCCGTAACGATCCCAGCCGGATCGAATTGCGCAAGTATGACCCCCTCGTGCGACGCCACGTCGTCTACCGCGAGACGAAATAGCGTACCTTTCGGCAGAGGTGTGGGGGCCAAGCCCCCGCGAAGTCCCCCTTCGGCGGGGGGGCGGGGGCCAAGCCCCCGCGAAGTCCCCCTTCGGCGGGGGTGCGGGGGCTTGGCCCCCGCAAAACCACCCATCCGGCAGGGGCGCGGGGGCTTGGCCCCCGCGAAATCCCCCTTCGGCGGGGGTGCGGGGGCTTGGCCCCCGCGAAATCCCCCTTCGGCGGGGGTGCGGGGGCCAAGCCCCCGCGAACCCACCCGTCCGGCGGGGGGGCGGGGGCTTGACCCCCGCGAAATCCCCCTTCGGCGGGGGTGCGGGGGCTTGGCCCCCGCAAAACCACCCATCCGGCAGGGGCGCGGGGGCTTGGCCCCCGCAAAATATTCCTTCCCTAAAGGGGCCTTTGGGGCCGAAGGCTCCCAAAAATCAGCGCGTTTGAGGGCGACAGCCCTACGTTTCATGCCTATGGATGTACGGCAACGCCGTACATCCATAGGCATACATTATTATGACACTTGTAAGCATCGGCGGATTAGTAAAGTACTACGGTGCAGAACTGATCTTCAAAGACATCAATGTTCAAGTCTCCCGTGGCGACAAAATGGCGCTCGTCGGGGTGAATGGGGCCGGTAAGAGTACGCTGCTCAAGATTCTGGCCGGCCTTGAGACGCCCGATGGCGGTCAGGTGGCTATGGCGCGCGGTACGCGGGTGGCCTATCTCGCCCAAGAGGTGCGCTTCAGCGGTGAGCGCACGCTCTGGGAGGAGATGGAAGCGGCGCTGAGCAATTTGGCATTGCTGCGCACTGAACTGGAAGCGCTCGAACCGCTGATTGCGGCGACGAGTGCGCCCGGTTGGGCGGAGGCGATGGAACGCTACGGTGAAGTCGCGGCCCGCTTTGAGCATGGCGGCGGCTATGAGGTTGAACAGCGCATCAAACGGACGCTGCAAGGGCTTGGTTTTCACGAAACCCACTACCACCAGCGCCTCAGTCAATTCTCTGGCGGCCAGAAGACGCGCGCCGCCCTCGCCGCTACGCTCCTCGCCGATCCCGATCTGCTGCTACTCGATGAGCCGACCAACCACCTAGACATGCAAGCCCTCGAATGGCTTGAGTTCTTTTTACGCAATTGGGACGGAACGCTGATCGTCATCTCCCACGACCGCTACTTCCTCGACCGGGTGACCAAACGCACGCTGGAGATGGTTATGGGGCGGGTCGAGGATTATCCTGCACCCTACAATAAATATCTGGAACTGAAGGCAGAACGGCTCGAACGCCGTCTGAAAGAGTTTCATGCCCAGCAGGAGTTTATCGCCAAGACGGAAGAGTTCATTCGGCGCTACAAGGCGGGCCAGCGCGCCCGCGAAGCCAAGGGCCGCGAGAAGCGCCTCGAACGGCTCAAGCGCGACCATGGCCTCGAACGGCCACGCGAGCAGGCGAAACTCAAGCTCTTCCTCGATTCCAAGTTGCGCAGCGGAGATCTTGTGCTGGCCCTCGAAGGCATGGTCATTGGCTACCCTGGCGACCGCCAGCACGGCACGGCCCCACAGGTGCTGTTGCGTGCCGATGGCCTCGAGATGACCCGTGGCGAGCGTGTGGCTCTCTTGGGGCCAAATGGCTGCGGCAAAACAACCCTGCTGCGCACGCTCATCGGCGAACTACAGTCGTTGCAGGGCCAGCCCCGTTTGGGCCATCAGGTGCAGATTGGCTACTACGCCCAAGGCCACGATGTGCTGAACTGGGAGGCGACGGTGCTGGAAGAGCTGTTGCGCATTCGCGCCAACTTGGGCGAAGCGGCGGCGCGCACGCTGTTGGGGCGCTTCCTCTTCAGTGGCGACGATGTCTTTAAGCGCATTGCCGATCTCAGTGGCGGCGAACGTTCGCGCGTGGCGCTGGCCCAGCTTACGCTGCTGCCGGGCAATCTGCTCATCCTCGACGAGCCGACCAACCACCTTGATATTGGGGCGCGCGAGGCGCTTGAGGGCGTGCTTCACGACTACCCTGGCTCGATTCTCTTTGTCTCTCACGACCGCTACTTCATTGACGCGGTGGCCGATCGTATTTGGTATGTGGATCAGGGGCGCATACAGGGCTACTTGGGTGGCTATAGCGATTTTGTCGCCGCACGCGCAGGCCAGGCGGCGGTGGCGAGTAGTGCGCCACCAACCCCAGTGACGGACGCCAAGAGTGTGGCGGCGGAGGCTGCGCTTGCGCCCCCGGCCAAAGGCCAGATCTCTCCTGAGGAGCGCCAGCGCAAGAAGCGCCTCGCTGCCCTAGAAGCGGAGGTGGCCCTGCTTGAGCAGGAGTTGGCGCAGATCAAAGCCGATCTGGAGCAGGCGAGTGGTGCGCAGAACATCAAACAGGTCACGGCGCTGGGCACGCAGTACGCCGAACTTGAGCGCCTGCTGGAGGCCAAGTATGCGCAGTGGGAGCAGTTGGCAGCGTGAGCGGGAGGCGGGACGCGGGACGCGGGAGGCAAGAGGCGGGACGCGGGACGCGGGACGCGGGACGCGGGACGCGGGATGCGGGGATGGCTTCAGAAAGGGGCTTCTCGCTTTACCATTTGTAGTGCCGACTTTAGTCGGCTGAGGTCGCCGAGAGCCCTGATTGCCGCCTAAAGTCGGCACTACCTAGAGCGTAGACGGTAAAGTAGCCTGAAACCATCCCTCACCAAGCCACCGAGCCGCCGATGAACGTAGGCCTCTGTGGGCCTTCCGGCGGGGGTTCGGGGGCATGGCCCCCGAAAAATTTCCCCTTCCGGCGGGGTTTAAGGGGCCACAGGCCCCTTACGTTCATGCGCATGGGCTTCAGCCCCAGGCGTGGGACGCCTACCGCGTGACTTTTGCGCTATTGCTGCCTCCTACCCCTCAGCCGCCAACCCCGCGCTCACGAGCGGCCAGAGCGCTTGGTGATCCGCAACATTCTGGTTGCGTTCGGTGCGCACCTCAATCAGGTGTAAACCGCCCGCCTGCAATCCTGTCGTCACGGCGGCGTTGAAACAAGCCCAGTCTTGAGCGCGAGTATAGTGTGCGCCGTAGAGTTGGGCTAGGGGCGCGAAATCAAGGCCGTGGGGCGTACCAAAGAGCGCTTCAAACTGATCCGTTTCGCTCGCTGAGGGTAGGAACGAAAAGATCCCGCCGCCATCATTGTTGATCACCACAATCGTCGCATCAAGGCCGTGCATTTTTGCCGCCAAAAGGCCGTTGGCATCGTGGTAGAGCGCAAGATCACCCAAGACCATGAGCAGCGGCTTGGCCCCCGCCGCCGCCATGCCCAGGGCGGTCGAAACGAGGCCATCAATGCCATTGACACCACGGTTGCCCACAAGTTGGAGCGGGTGTTCCAAAGCGGGAAAGAAGGTGTCGCAATCACGGATCGGCATCGAATTGCCCACAAAGAGCGTCGCGCCTGCGGGCAGCAATGTAGCGAGCCGCGCAAAGACCCCCGGCTCGCTGATGCGCTCTTGGCTGGCCAGCGCCGCTTGGAGCACCCGGCGACTCACGCGCTCGGCACTGAGCCACTTTTGTGCCCAAGGAGTCGCCCTTGGCGTAACCACCGCGAGGCGTTCATTTAAGGCCGCACAAAGGCTCAGCGGATCGACGGCGCAATGCTCGGCGGCAAGACTCGTCGGCTCGCGCCAGCCGGCCCCTTCGTCGAGTACGAGTTGGTAGGTCGCTGCATGGCGCCGCAGATAGAGCAGAAGCGCCTTGGAGGTGGGCATGGCCCCAATGCGCAACACCAGATCTGGGGCGTGTTGGCTCACAAACGCCTCGTCACGCAAGAAGGCATCGTAGGTCGCGCAGACGATACGGTGGCTGTGGGGGCCGCAACGCACCCCCGAGAGCGGGTCGGCCAAAATGGGGAACCCCAAGCGCGCGGCGAGGGGCACAACCTGCGCCGCCAACCCAGGCGGGCAGTTCGGCCCACAGAGGATCAGCCCGCGCTGCGCTGCCGTCAAGCGTGAGAACAGCGCGGCAAGCAGCGCCGGAGTGGCGGTACGCGGGCTGTGGGTGATGCGCAGCGGCTCGGTATTCCCAAGCAGTCCAACCGCCCCACTCCCGCCTCCCGCATCCTCGCCTCCCGCATCCTCGCCTCCCCGCAACATCTGCGCAAACAACTGCTTCAACAACTCCCGCTCTGGCACCAGCGGCTCCCTAAAGGGCAGATTGAGGTGAACCGGGCCAGCAGGCGCGGCCATAGTGGTCGCAACGGATCGCGCAGCAACCGTCCGCAAAAAGGCAAGCAGCGCAGGATCGGCGTCGGGGCAGGGCAGATCGTTAAACCAGCGTACCCGTGCGCCAAACAGACCCACCTGATCCATCGCCTGCGGCGCCCCGTTGTTACGCAACTCAGGCGGGCGATCGGCGGTGAGCAGCAACAAGGGGACACGGGCCAGATCGGCTTCCGCGACCGCAGGCAAAAAATTGGCCGCTGCCGTCCCCGAAGTGCAAATGAGCGCAGCAGGCCGACCCGTTTGTTTAGCCAAGCCAAGAGCAAAGAATCCCGCTGAACGTTCGTCGAGCAGCACATGCACCTGCGCATGCGGATGACGCGCCACCGCGAGCGCTAGAGGCGTACTGCGCGAACCAGGGCAGACGACGAAAGCGCGGACGCCACCTGCGATCAGATGGTGGGTGAGCGTAGCAACCCAGTGGGTGAGGGTTTCGGTGTGATTGGTCATGGTGTGTAGGGCGTGCGCTCACGCAGATAGGGAATAACTTGTCCAAGCGCACTTCGGGCCGATAGGCTTCCAGAAGCGCAGCGGCGGCATCTACCTCGCCCCGCCGTAGGCGGATGCCAGCGTGCCCCATCCTACCACAGGATGTCTAATACCAATTACCATTGAACAGGCCGCATGCCTAATGACATTCAAGCGCATTGAGACGCCATGTCCGGCTTTCAGCTATCGGCTATCGGCTATCGGATTTGGTATAAGTGCCGCGGCGTAGGTACACGAGGTTGACTCCCCGATTGAGCCGGGGTATAGTGAACCAATTATTATCCGTAGTGTTCTACTGCGCAGCCTCCACAAGCGCAAGGAGGGGCATTGTGACGATCAATTGGGACGAGAAGTTCGCCCGTGAGGGGCTTACCTTCGACGACGTCCTCCTCATCCCCGCCCATTCACAAGTCATTCCCGGCCAGGTTGAAGTCAATACCTGGCTCACACGCAACATCCGGCTGAACATTCCCATTGTGAGTGCGGCGATGGATACAGTGACCGAACACCGCCTCGCCATTGCCCTGGCCCGCGAAGGCGGGATTGGCTTCATCCATAAAAACCTGAGCATTGAGCAGCAGGCCGAGAGTGTCCGTAAGGTCAAACGCTCCGAGAGCGGTATGATCACCGATCCGATTACGCTTCCTCCTGACCGCACGATTGGCGACGCCCTCGATCTCATGGCAGAGTATAAGATCTCCGGGGTGCCCATTGTGACCGATGAGGGCAATCTGGTCGGTATTATCACCAACCGCGACCTGCGCTTCGAGAATGATCGCACCCTCCCCATTAGCGCCATGATGACCAGCCGTGATCTGGTGACGGTGCCCGAAGGGACGACACCCGAGCAGGCAAAGGAGCAACTGCACAAACATCGCATCGAGAAGGTCTTGGTGGTGGACAGCCGTGGCAAACTGACCGGCATGATCACCGTCAAGGATATTATGAAGCAGATCGAGCATCCTTATGCCGCCAAAGATGGCCAAGGGCGCTTGCGCGTCGGGGCGGCGGTAGGCACCAGTGGCGACTACCTCGAACGGACGGCGGCCCTCGTGCGCGCCGGCGTGGATGTCTTGACGGTAGATACCGCCCACGGTCACTCGCAGGGTGTCCTTGATGCGGTGGCCATGCTGCGCGAAGCCTTCCCCAGCATCGACCTAATCGCGGGCAACGTGAGTACCGCCGCCGCGACCGTTGCGCTGATCGAGCGCGGCGTGGATGCGGTGAAGGTGGGGCAAGGGCCGGGCAGTATCTGCACCACCCGCGTCGTGTCGGGGGCGGGCATGCCGCAGATTACCGCCATCGCCGACTGTGCCCGTGCCGCCGAACGTTTTGGCATCCCCTTGATTGCTGACGGCGGCATCAAATATTCGGGCGACATCGCCAAAGCCATCGCCGCCGGTGCCCACAGCGTCATGATCGGGTCGCTCTTCGCGGGCACCGAAGAGAGCCCCGGCGAGACGATCCTCTACGAAGGCCGTTCCTACAAAACCTACCGCGGCATGGGTTCGATTGGCGCTATGTCACGCGGGAGCAGCGATCGCTACTTCCAGACCAATGTCAACGAGACGCGCAAAATGGTCGCCGAAGGCATCGAAGGCATGGTGCCCTATAAAGGCTCCCTGCAAGATACGGTCTTCCAGATGGTCGGCGGCCTACGCGCCGGCATGGGCTACGTCGGGGCGAAAGACATTGACGCCATGCGCAGCAACGCGCAACTCATTCGCGTCACCATGGCCGGTCAGATCGAAAGTCACCCCCACGACGTTATGATCACCAAAGAGGCCCCCAACTACGAGCGGCGGTAGGGGGCTTCTTTTTTTGTAGGCAAGGGATGCAGCGCGGGAACCAGGTTCCCGCGCTGCATCCCCTCCTCCAGGATGGTTTCAGAAAGGGGCTTTTCGCTTTAGACAAGGTTTCAGGTGTCTGGTTTCAGGTGTCAGTCGGAGCGCATCAGAAAGCGGTGCATGGCGCTAAACTGCAAAGTTCCTACGAACCCGCGCGTCAAAGTTCCACGTAATCTGCGTAATCTGCGGACGATCAGGATGACTTTGCAACCGCCATGCCCCCCCCTTTGGGTGTGGCATAAACGTTTGCTGGCACCGACCACGCCGGGCGGCTGGCTTCGGCAGATTGGCTTCGGCAGGCTGGCTTCGGCAGGCTCAGCCACCGAGCCACCGAGCCACCGAGCCACCGAGCCACCAAGCCGCCGAGCCGTCGGCTGCTATGCGGAAGCCCGCTACGCGGGCTGCGAACCAATCCGGCTCAGCCCGCGTAGCGGGCCTCGACCGCATACCAGCCGCAGGCTTCAGCCTGCGGCGTGCGGAGCGCCGAGAACGTGGTGCAAAACTTTACGCCACACCCCCCCTTTCCCCCGCTTGCAGCGGTAAAGCCGGGCGTGCTATACTTGACCCATCCGCTACGCCGTGAGCGCTTTGCGGCTAACCTAGCAGCGCGAAGCTTGGAGCAGCCATGAAAGCTGTCGTCATGGCCGGTGGCGAGGGCACCCGCCTCAGACCGCTTACCATTAACCGTCCGAAACCAATGGTCTCCCTCGTAGACCGCCCGGTAATCCAACATATCATTGAACTGCTGAAGGTTCATGGTATTACTGACATAATCATTACGGTTCAGTATCTCGCCAATGCAATTCAAGATTACTATGGCGACGGAAGTGCCTATGGTGTAAATATCACCTATTCGCTCGAAGAGATACCGTTGGGTACGGCAGGTAGTGTGAAGAACGCCGAACATCTGCTCGATGAGCCCTTTTTGGTGATTTCGGGTGACGCCCTTACCGATTTTAATCTGACCGAAATTATCAATCACCACCAAAACTCGCAAGCTAAAGCAACCATCACCCTCTACCGCGTGGCTAATCCGCTCGATTATGGCGTGGTCATCATCGATGAAGATGGGATGGTGCGCCAGTTCTTGGAGAAGCCGAGTTGGGGTGAGGTCTTTTCTGATACGGTCAATACCGGCATCTACGTACTTGATCCGTGTGTCTTGGAGTATGTCGAGCGCGGCAAACTGACCGATTGGTCGAAAGATGTCTTTCCCTACATGCTCGAAGAGGGCCACCGCATCCAAGGCTTTGTTGTGCAAGGCTATTGGACTGATGTGGGTACGATTGAAGAGTATATGCGCGCCTGTAGTGACTATTTGCAGGGGCGGGTCAATTTGCCGCGCCTGGGTCACCATATCGGCGGTGATATTTGGGTTGATGGCGATGCCGAAATCGCCCCCGATGCCCAACTTCACGGGCCGATCTATTTGGGCCACGGTGCCAAGATCAAGGGCGGGGTGATTGTCCATGGGCCTTCGGTGATCCGTGACTATACGATCATTGATACCCGGGCCAACATTGATCGCTCGATTATCTGGCGCAACTCTTACATCGGTGAGCGCGCCGAACTGCGCGGGGCGATTGTGCTGCGTCAATCCAACATCCGCCAACGCGCCATGCTCTTTGAAGGCGTCGTGATTGGCGATGGTGTGCAAATCGGGGCCGGAGCCGTGATCCAGCCCAATGTTAAGATCTGGCCCAGCAAAGAGGTTGATGAGGGCGCTACCGTTACGAGTAGCATCATCTGGGGCAGCCAAGGACGGCGCGTGCTCTTTGGGCGCTATGGCGTCAAGGGGCTGGTCAATATCGAGATCACGCCGGAACATTGCGCCAAGCTTGGGGCCGCGTTTGGCGCAACCCTGCCCCGTGGCTCTATGGTGACGATCAACCGCGATGCCCACTATACGCCACGCATGCTCAAGCGCGCCATTGTCGCCGGGTTGCCCTCAGCGGGGATCAATGTCTGTGACCTGCAAAATGTGCCGATTCCGGTGGCACGCCACTACACCCGCTGCACCGCTGCCGTTGGCGGCATCCATGTACGCCTCTCGCCCTATGATAATCGTGTGGTTGAAGTCAAGTTCTTCGATGAACAAGGGCTTGATATTTCGACCCAAGTGGAGCGCAAAGTCGAGAATACCTTCTTCCGCGAAGATTTTCGGCGTGCTTACCTAGAAGAGATTGGACGTATCTCGTACGGGCGTAATGTTGAACAGACCTACACCGAGGCCTTTTTGCGTGCGCTGCGTCCTGATGCCTTCGATCTCATTCGTCGCAACTTCCATCTCGTGATTGATTATGCCAATACTAGCACCAGTTCCATCCTCTCGCCCGTATTGCGCCGCTTCCGCGTCGATGCTGTCGAACTGAATGTCAATCCTGATGAAGAGATGGCCTTTCAGACGTCGGTGCAGTTTGAGGCTGCGGTGCAGCGTTTGACCCAGATTACACCCGTGGTCGGGGCGCATTTGGGCATACGCCTGGATAGCAGCGGTGAACGCATCTACATCGTGGATGATCGTGGCATGCGCATGCATCCGCTGCGTGCCATGGCCGCGCTTACGGCGCTAGCGATGCGTGCCCACGGTGGCGGCACCGTTGCCGTGCCCGTCACCGCGCCACGCGCCTTCGAGCAGATTGCTGAACGCTACGGCGGGCGCATCATTCGCACGCGCGCCACGCTGGGGGCGTTGATGCAGATTGCTGCCCAACAACGCGACCTGCTGATGCTCGGTGACGGCGGCGGCGCCTACATCTTTCCCGCCTTCTGTCCGGTGGCCGACGGCATGTTCACCACTGTCAAGCTCATGGAGTTGCTCACCGTTACCGAAATGAGCCTCAGCGCTACCTTGGCCGAGCTACCCACCTACTACCTCGCGCAGAGCCGCGTCCCATGCCGCTGGGAGGCCAAAGGGAAAGTGATGCGCATTCTCAATGAGCAGTATGCTGAACGCAATGTTGATCAGGTGGATGGCATTAAAATTGACCTCGGCAGCGAATGGGTTCTCATCCTGCCCGACCCCGATAGTCCCTTCTTCCACGTCTTTGCCGAAGGCTGCAACGAAGAACAAGCCCGCGTGCTGGTTGAAAAGTATAGTGGCCTCGTGATCAGTCTCCAATAATGTTCTAGATATATCAAGGAGTAGTGACATGTCCCAAGAAACCCCTAAGCCCCCGCGTCAGCAGACCGACGATTCGCGCGGCACCCTCGAATCTACGCTAGTTGGTGTCGGTCGCTTCGGCTATGGTCTACTCACGCTCGGCATGGGGCTGCTGCCGCAGCAGACGCGCCAGCATGTAGAGAGCGCAGTGCGTGAGTTGAGCTACGGCGTTGTTACCCTCCCCCGCGATTTCGCCGCAATTGCCGCTGCTGAGGTGGATCGTTGGGATGCTGAAGCCAACGGCGAAGCCCATCCCCGTGTCCACGTTCCCGTCCCCGCCGCCGCCGTCGCACCCGTCACAGCAACCAAGCCCACCTCACTCGTTGCCGAGGCCAAGCCGGCAACGCCGCCACCCGCGCCCAAGCCCGCACCTGCCGCCCCCGTTGCTGAGGCCAAGCCGGCAACGCCGCCACCCGCGCCCAAGCCCGCGCCTGCCGCCCCCGTTGCCGAGGCCAAGCCCGCAACGCCGCCACCCGCGCCCAAGCCCGCACCAGCGGCCCCCGTTGCCGAGGCCAAGC
>RSAS01000589.1 GCA_003934145.1 Candidatus Viridilinea halotolerans
ATCCCCCCTTCCGACGGGGGGGCGGGGGCATGGCCCCCGAAAAATCCCCCCTTCCGACGGGGGGTCGGGGGCATGGCCCCCGAAAAATCCCCCCTTCCAATGGGGGGGGCGGGGGCATGGCCCCCGAAAAATCCCCCCTTCCGACGGGGGGGCGGGGGCATGGCCCCCGAAAAATCCCCCCTTCCAATGGGGGGGCGGGGGCATGGCCCCCACAGATAGTGGTCACACCCATCCCATATAATTTCAGTAACCTTACGGATAGTCTTAGCAATCTTTGGCGTGTATACTGAGGCGAAATCTGCCAATATAATGCAACTTCATATAGAGGAACCCGCCATGTCACAGATCCTCCCTCAAAACAGCTCTCATACTCGCACGGAAGCGAGCATGCAGCCAAGTGTCCCGTCGCCTGCGGCGGGGACGCAGAGGTTGAATACAGCCGCCTTGATTGAGCAAGCCACAACGAGCTTTGCGCACTCCGCGCTTGCCACCCAGATCTACGACCGCAGCGGCACCCTCGTCTGGATGAATGAGGCCCACCGCGCCCTCTTCGGTTTGCCCGATCTGCACCACGGCGTTGGTACCTTCAATCTACTCAGCGATGCCCTCATGCGCTCCAGTGGCCACGCCAACAGCTACGCCCAGGCGCTAGCAGGCAACATCATGCAGGTCACCGTGCCCCTACGCCAATCTGAACAGGATGCCCACAACTCAAATAGCCCCCACCTGCCGACGCTGACACAAGACCTGCTGCCCCTGCGGGCGGACAACGGCGACATGGTGGCCATGCTCGTGCTGAGCAGCGACACCGCTGCCAAAGCCCATGCTTCCACCAACACCGAGCGCCTCTACCGCAGCGTCGAACGGCGTGCGCGAGCGCGCAAAACCGATCTTGAGGCCATTCTGATGCCCCTGCAACAAGAAGCAGCCGCTAGTCATCGCATTCTCGCCCTCATCGCCGATGATGAGTTTCAGGAACTTCAGCGTACCGAAAGTCTCGGTCTTCTCGCCCGCAACATAGCCCACGATTTCAACAATCTACTCACTCGCATCCAGGGCAATGCCGACCTTGCGCTGATGAGTATTGAGGATGAAGCGCCCGATCTCGCCCAAGAACATCTCGTGCAGATCTGTTCTGCCGTCAATCAAGCGGCGCAACTCACCAGCCAAATCCTTACCTACACCCGCCGCGACCGCTACACCAACACGCTGATCAACCTCAACGATGTCAGTATGGGCATCAGCGAACTTATTCATCACCTTCGTCGCTATCAGTGCCAAATCTACCTGAATTTGGCCAAAGATTTGCCCTTAGTGCAGATCAACAGCATCCAGGCCCGTCAGGTCGTGCTCAACCTGCTCTTCAACGCCGCCGAAGCCCTCGATCACGGCATCGGCACCATCACCCTCACCACCGGCCATTGCGCCCTTAGCCAAGCCGATCTCCAGCCGCTGATCCTCGGTGCAGCAGCCACGCCCGGCAAATTTGCCCAGATCTCCATTACCGACACCGGCTGCGGCATTCACGCCGAACACATCCCCCAGATCTTCAACCCCTTCTTCAGCACACGCCTCCGTGGCCGCGGCCTCGGCCTCACCGCCGTCCACAGCATCATCCGCGAACACGGCGGCGCCATGCGCGTCACCAGCGCACCCGATAATGGCACCACCTTCGAGGTCTGGTTGCCGCTTAGCAACAACTAAAACCAACACTTTTCAAATAAGACCTCACAGGTCTGCTCTGCCGCATTGGGACGCCATCAGCAAAGACCTGTGAGGTCTATGCTCGTCCTTATTTGAAAGGTATTGCAACTAAAACACCGCCGCTACGCGCAACGCCGCACGCAACCGCCGGAGATACGCCGTGCGGCTGATTTCTATAGTGCCAAACTGGAGCATGTGCGTTCCCACAATATACTGCGAATCGAGCAGCACAAAACCTCCCGCCCGCAACCGTTCCACCAGATGCACCAGCGCCACCTTGCTCGCGTCACGTTCGCGGTGGAACATACTTTCGCCCGCAAATAGCCCCCCGATGCTCACCCCGTAGAGCCCGCCCACCAACTGGTTCGCGCACCAACATTCCACGCTGTGCGCATAGCCCATGCGGTGCAGTTCACTATAGGCCGCCAACATCGCCCCATTGATCCACGTACTCTCGCGCCCCGGCCCAGTCGCCGCGCACGCCGCCATCACCGCCGCGAAGGCCGTATCGTAGCGCACCTCAAAGCGCCCACTGCGTACCGTACGCGCCAGACGCCGTGGCACCACAAAGCCCTCCAACGGGATAATCGCCCGCACCGTCGGCTCGTACCAAGCCAACGCCTCTTCGCCCTCTCCATCCGCCATCGGGAAGAGACCCTGGCTGTAGGCCGCCAAGAGCAGATCAGGCGTCAGTTTCATGGCGCTTGCAACCGATTCAGCCCTGAGGTAATAATCTGGCTCGCCCAGAGCAGCAGCGCCAAACTGGTGAAGAGCCCCACCTGCGCCATCCAGTTCGGGCCACCAACGATCAGCGCCACCCAGAAGGGCGCACCCAACAAGCCATACACCAACAGGCTTAACGCCAGCCCCGCCGGCAAGACCAAGAGCAACAGGCTCTGCCACGAAAAACGCTGCGTCGCCAATAACACATAGAGCAGACCATAACTGATGAGCGTCGCCATAAAGGCGTGCAACAACGGCGCGCTCAGCCCCCACGGC
>RSAS01000709.1 GCA_003934145.1 Candidatus Viridilinea halotolerans
CCCGCCTCCCGCCCCCCGCCTCCCGCCTCCCGCCGCCCGCCTCCCGCCTCCCGCCTCCCGCCTCCCGCCTCCCGCCTCCCGCCTCTCCGCTATGCCGAACTCCTACATCGTCGAGACGCCCGAAGTGGTCAACATCCACTACACCGTAGCAGGTGTCGGTTCGCGCTGTCTTGCGGCGACGGTGGATACCTGTCTGCTGCTTTTGCTGCACATTGGCATGGGGACGGCCTTCCTGCTCGTGACTGGTCTGCTCGATCCGCTGACCCAAGTGCAGAACACCATCGTACTCGCCCTCTGGAGCGCCTTCGCCTTTGCGTTGACGTGGGGCTTCTACATGGCCTTTGAGTTGCTCTGGTCGGGGCAGACGCCGGGAAAGCGGCTCTTTGGGCTACGGGTGATCCGCGAAGGCGGGCGGCCTTTGGATGCCAGTGCCGCTGCACTACGCAACCTGATCCGTGCAGTGGATCTCTTGCCCTTCGCCTATGGGCTGGGGGTACTTACGATGATTGCCGATCGTCATGCGCGGCGTTTGGGCGATCTGGCGGCGGGCACGCTGGTGGTGCGCGAGGGTAGCAGCATCACGTTGCACGAGGCGCTCAAGCAGAGTCTGCCTGCGCCGGTGCCGCCACGAGCGCCCGAAGCACCAACAGCCCCGCTGCTGGCCAACCTGCACTTGGCGCGTCCAGCCGATTACGCGCTCGCCGAGCGCTTTCTGCTCCAGCGCACAGATCTGCGCCGCGAACGGCGCCGCGAACTGGCCCATGCCCTCGCGTCCGCCCTGCGCGAGCGCCTAGGCAATGAGGTCGAAGGCCACCCTGAGCGCTTTATTGAGCATTTTGTACGCGAATATCGCGT
The DNA here is from genome assembly GCA_003934145.1 of Candidatus Viridilinea halotolerans. Classification (GTDB taxonomy): domain Bacteria; phylum Chloroflexota; class Chloroflexia; order Chloroflexales; family Chloroflexaceae; genus Viridilinea; species Viridilinea halotolerans. The sequence continues at coordinate 856 of RSAS01000709.1, forward strand.
GTTTCATCGGCTCTAGGCCCTCCGAAGGGTGCGCGAGGGAATTGGTTCCCTCGCGCACCCTTAACCGTCGGAGGCGCTCAACTCCGCCACTTACGGCACGTGATCGTCGTGCCAATGCCCTCCTGCGAACGAATATTAAAATCGTCCATGAGGCGTTTAGCACCGGGCAGGCCCATGCCCATACCGCGTGAAGTGGAATAGCCATCCTGCATCACCAGATCAACATTGGCGATGCCGGGACCTTGATCTTCACAAACAATTTCGATGCCCTTGCGCCCAACACGTTCAATCTCCTTTACCGTAACATTGCCAGTTCCGGCGTAGAGAAAGATATTGCGCGCCAGTTCACTCACCGCAGTCGCAATGCGTGCCTGATCAATCGCGCCGAAACCAAGGGCTTTAGCCGCATCGCGGGCCATGGTGCGGGCGATGACAATGTCGAGGTCGCTGCGGATGACCGCAGTTTTAGGCTGCGCCATCGCTGCTCTCCTCAGTCAGGCGCTGCATCATACTCAGCCCCTTCTCAAGGTTTAGGGCAGTGAGCACGCGCGGCAGCTCGAGACCTAACTCGACCAGCGTGATGGCCACAGCCGGCTGCAAGCCAGTCAGCACGACCCTGGTTCCCATAAGCCCAGCCATCGCGGCAATATCCGCAATCAGGCGTCCGATGAAGCTATCAACAACATCCAGGGCTGTAAGGTCAACGATCACACCTTTGGCGCGAGTGTCGTGGATTTTCTGGAGCAGGTCGTCCTTAAACTGCACGGCTGAGGCGTCGTGCAGGGCCACCTGGATGGAGGCGATCAGAATGTCGCCAATCTTCAGGATGGGGATACGCAGGCTATCCAAACCATTCCTCCCTGACCATTAGGGCGGCCCAATGGCAACTGGCATGTCGCTACGCTGGCGCTGCTTGAGCTTAAGGCAAGTTGACCAACGCGATGCGACTGAGGTGATCTCAAGACGGGCACGGTCTCCCGTGCTTGGCTTATTATAGCTTATCCTAAGAGTGTTACGAGAGCGAACACGGTCAATCCGCTGAGCAAGGGAACACTAAGATTATCGGTGCCGTGAGGGGCAATGCCTTCCGCCGCAGTAGCGACGAGGGCGGCAATGAACGCCGTGAGTAACGCGACCCCCGCGCCAACCGGCGGCGTCAAGGGGCCAAGCGCCGATCCGGGCACGAGCAGGATCGTCAGCAAGATAGCAATAAATGTAGCGACAAACATCGCCGCCGAGCCCTCCCACGAGCGACGACCGCCCCAGACGACATAGTGGTGACGGCCAAAGCGCCGTCCGAGTACCGATGCGCTCGAATCGCCCCATGTCATGGCCATCGCGCCTGCAGCGGCCACAAAGCCCAAATCCTGGGGCGAATTGGTACGCCAGAAGAGGCCGAAAAGAATGGCGATAGAGAGGGCAAAATAGACGGTACCGGGGGTGCTATCGGCGGCATCCATTGCCCCCAACACCTTATAGCGCCAGAGGAAGTAGTTGATCACAATGAAGGAGGTAAAGAGGGCGACGCCAATATACCAACTATCAAAGAGCGCCAAGACGCCAAAGACCCACATACCGGCACCGACATGAACGATCTTGCGCGTAAAATCCTGCGGGTAGCCGCGCCAACGACGCACCACCTCTGCCAAAAAGAGCAGACCGCCAGCGTAAACGAACGAGAGGCCGAGGCCGATCCAGTCTTGGGTTGTCATAGCAGTAGCCCGTGCAGAGCGCGGTTTCCTGCCCAACTATAACGCCTGATTGACGCTACGTCAACGGGGCGGGCTGCCGCCCGCAAAACCGCTCTTGGGGCTGCGCCCCAAACCCCGCCGGACAAGGGGAGAT
>RSAS01000388.1:0-3529 GCA_003934145.1 Candidatus Viridilinea halotolerans
CTAAAGTCGGCACTACCTATTGGCGCAAACGGTAACGTTGCCACGAACCTTGTCTGAGTACGAAATGGCCCGCGGGCCAGTGGCCTGTGAGAAACGCGGGGGCCGCGCCCCTACGTTGGCTGAGCTTGTCGAAGCCAGCGTAGGGGTGCGGCGCGGCGGCGCGGGGCTTCGACAAGCTCAGCCAACGCGCCGCCGCACCGTTTGTTTCTCAGGAGCGCAGCGAAGGGTCTCTCTTCAGTCGAAAAGAGATGCTTCGCTACGCTCCTGAGAAACAAAAGCCTCCGTCATGCTGAGCGTAGCGAAGCATCTCTCCTCACCGACAAGAGACCCTTCGCTGCGCTCAGGGTGACAGAACTTTTGTTTCTCACAGGCCACTGGCCTGCGGGCCATTTCGTACTCAGCATGACAAAAGTTACAGCGTTATTTTTGCGCAATTGCAAATTCCCTCTTGACATACGCCCCAAACCTCGTTATAGTATCAGTGTCCCTAAACTTCAAACGCTATGCCGACTAGGCACAAAGGAGGTGATGCCCATGAGTGATAGTAAGCGTACGGGCGTCGCCGCTGGTGAGGCCCGCTAGGTCTTACCGAACCGGCGACCCCCTTTCTCACCAAGAACCCCTGCAATATGCAGGGGTTCTCTTTTTTTGTTGTTGCTTTTTGGCGGCTGCGCCGCCAAAAAGCAACAACAAGAAGAGGGTTTGGGGCTTGCCCCAAACCCTCTTCTTGTTGTTGCTTTTGTGGGGAGGTGCGGAGGGCGTCGCCCCTCCGCACCTCCCCACTGGGGATGGTAGGGGTTTTGCGGGGGCCATGCCCCAATACGTTTCAAGTAAGACCTCACAGGTCTGCTCTTCTGCACTGGAACGCCATCAGCAAAGACCTGTGAGGTCTATGCTCTCCCTTATTTGAAAGGTATTGGGCCATGCCCCCGCGCCCCCAACAGCAAACGGTAACGCGGTAGCCCAGAAAACATGTAGGAAGGGTGCGCGAGGGAAGCAGGTTCCCGCGCGCACCCTTCCTACGCACGCTTTTTGGCCACTGGCTTTTTGGCCTCCGCTGGTTGCTTCGCCGCTGGCTTCTTCGTCGCGGCTGGCTTTTTGGCTTCCGCCGCTGGTTGCTTCGCGGCGCTTGTGCGCTTTTTGGTGGTCGGTTTGGCTACTTCGCCTGCGGGAGGCGTCGTCTCGGCGCTTGGGGTGACTGGGGCCAACTCTTCGAGGCTGTTGCTCAGGTAGTCGCATTTGGGGTAGCGCGAGCAGCCGAAGAAGGGTCGCCCGAAGCGCCCCCGCCGCTGCAAGAGTTCGCCCTCGGTGCATTTGGGGCAGGCGACGCCGGTCGGTTGCGGCAGCGGCACGGGTTTGCCGTCTTTGCCAATACGCCGCGTGTTGGCGCACTCTGGGTAGCCCGAACAGCCCAAGAAGGGGCCGAAACGGCTCTTTTTGATCACCATGGGCTTCCCGCAGACGTTGCACATCACGTCGCTGGTTTCGGGCGCACTCGCTTTGGCTAAGACGATTTGGCCGTCGCTGTCGCGGTGGAAATCGCTCGTGAAATCGCACGAGTCATCTTTGGCCTCTTTGCTGTAGCGAGTGCAGGCCAAAAATTCGCCGTTGCGCCCAAATTTGATCGCCAAACGCCCTTGGTTACACTTGGGGCAGGTCAGGTCGGTGACAATCTCTTCGCGCTTGACGTTGCGCATTTCGCGCTGCGCAATCGCTAGGGTCTCTTGGAATGGCCCGTAGAATTCGCGCAATACGGGCACCCACGCCTTGGTGCCGTCGGCAATGTCGTCGAGTTGCTGTTCCAGCGCGGAGGTGAAGTCGTAGTCCACGATCTTGGGGAAGTGGGTGACGAGCAGGTCGGTCACGACGCGGCCCAAGGTCGTCGGCAGCAACTTCTTCTCGGTGAGCGCCACATATTCGCGATCTTGGATGGTGGAGATGATCGAGGCGTAGGTAGAAGGCCGCCCGATGCCGAGGCGTTCCATCTCTTTCACTAGGCTCGCTTCGGTGTAGCGCGGCGGCGGCTCGGTGAAGTGCTGGATGGGCAATAGTTGCAGCAGATCGAGCGCATCGCCCTCGGTCAGCAGCGGCAGTCGCCGTTCGCTATCCTCGTCCTCCTCCCCTTCGTCAAGGCTCACGTTGTAGACCGCCAAGAAGCCAGGAAACTTGAGGACGCTGCCTGTCGCACGGAAGATGTAGTGGGGTGGCGTGCTGGGCGGCGTCTGCGGCTGGATGAAGGTGGCAATGTCTACCGTCGTGCTATCGAAGATCGCCGGGGCCATTTGCGAAGCAACAAAGCGCTTCCAGATGAGATCGTAGAGGCGCAACATGTCACGCTCCAGCTTGCTGGCGACACTCTCCGGAATGCGCATGCTGCTGGTAGGGCGAATCGCCTCGTGCGCCTCTTGCGCACCTTTGGCCTTGGTGCGATAGACGGGCGGCTTTTCGGGCAGATATTCCTGGCCAAAACGGGCCGCAATCAGTTCACGCGCCTCGCTTTGCGCCTCTGTCGAGACATTGGTGCTGTCGGTACGCATGTAGGTGATGAGACCCACCGTGCCCTCATCGCCGCCAATCTCGATGCCCTCATAGAGCCGTTGGGCGAGCGTCATCGTCTTTTTGGCACTAAAGCCCAACTTGCGCCCCGCCTCTTGTTGCAGCGTGCTGGTGGTGAAGGGGGGGGCCGGACTGCGCCGCTTGTCTTTGCGCGTCACCTTTTGTACGCGGTAGAGCGCATTGGCCAGATCGGTCACAATCGCATCAGCCTGCTCTTGGTTGGCAACCGCGAACTTATCCAACTTCTTGCCCGCACGCTCGATCAGCGTCGCCTTGAAGGCATCACGCGGCGCGGTGCCGCCTGTTTTAAGCAGATCGGCCTCAATCGTCCAATATTCTACGGCAACAAAAGCCTCAACCTCGCGCTCGCGCTCGACGATCAGGCGCACCGCCACCGACTGCACGCGCCCCGCCGACAAGCCGCGCTTCACCTTATCCCAGAGCAGTGGGCTGAGTTGGTAGCCTACCAGACGGTCGAGCACGCGCCGCGCCTGCTGGGCCTGCACCAGATTGGCATTGATAGTGCGCGGCGTCTGAATCGCCTGGAGCACGGCATTGCGCGTAATCTCCTGAAAGACTACACGATAGATCGGAATGCCGCGTGTCTCGTGTACCGCCTCGGTGATATGCCACGCAATCGCCTCGCCTTCGCGGTCGGGGTCAGTTGCCAGATAGATCGCATCGGCAGTACGCGCCGCCTGGCGCAGATCACTCACCACCTTCTGCTTTGTCACTTCATAGCTCGGCGCAAAGTCATGTTCAACATCAATTGCCAAGTCGCGCTTCGGCAAATCGCGCACATGGCCCATACTCGACGTCACACGGAAGCCACGACCAAGATACTTCTGGATCGTCTTTGCTTTGGCCGGTGACTCCACAATAACCAGTTTATCGCCCATTGGGAACCTTATATAGTTTTTCAGATAATGTTTCTGGAGCTTCGATGATTGGGGAGGGGTTTTCGGGGGGGGGG
>RSAS01000388.1:3539-12516 GCA_003934145.1 Candidatus Viridilinea halotolerans
CCCCCCCCCAGAACCCCTCCCCAGCTTATGCTGGGATCAACCTTCGTCCGCTGCACTATACGCGGGGGCGTTAGGCTTGTCAAGAGTAGCGCCGCCTACGACGGGGAGGGGCTAGGGGAGGGCGAAGCCCTTCCCCTAGCCCCTCCCACCATCCTAGACGAACTATAAGCTACCCCGCCCGCGCCAGGTTCAGGGCCAAGAGGTGCGCTAAGAGCGCTTCGTCGCTCAGGTCGCTCGGCCAGCCATAGGCTGCGAGTACCGCCGCGTCGAGTTGCTGGTGCGCGTTGGCCAGCCAGGCCGGGCGCTGGTTGTAGAGGTTGGTGAGCGTGCGTAACGTGCGTTGCTCCGCGTCGGCGTTGGGCGGGTTCAGCCAGTTGTCGCGGAGCGCCACGAGGCGCTGGGCCGCCGCCGCAATCGCTACCACCAGCGGATCGCCCTCGGGCTCTTGGCCCGGTGGCCACGGGAAGGGGAAGGTTTCGAAGGTACGTGTAGACGAATAGCTTGGGTCGTTGCCAACGCCAAGCCAAGAACACGTCGCCAACGTCCACACTTCGTGAACACGCGCATGAAGTACCCCGAAAAAATAGTCGTCATCACGGGTAAAAACGTGGAGCTTGTGGTCTGGAATGACTGAAGTCTCCATCCAGATGAACAGGCGATGCTTGGCGACTTCGGGAGTCACGATGACCCGTTGCAAGGACTGCGCGGCAATGGTGTTGCGCAGACCACGCCTTGGTTCGCCATGAATCCACCAGCGAGTACGCATGCTATCACGCCGGTTATTGTCACGCAGAGGCTTTACGTGTTTACGCACGTACTCGAAAGGCTGCTCATACAACGCTGCCGCCGTCTCTGTCATATCAACCCCAAAATCTATGATCCACCCATCGCGCCACCGCCCGGCAACATCTTGCCCGCCAAGGCGACGTTTCACGACATCTGCATTTGGGCGACCGTTAGGATTTAGCGGCGCGGCAAGCATGCGCCGTGCGGTAGCGCCATCAAGCTCGAATGGCCCGGCTTTCATCATGCCGAGAAAATTGAGGCCCTTGTTCTCCGGAAGGGCCACTGCCTGCGTGGTGGCGACACTACTGGTGAGGTTGGTGTTGATGGATTCGACCGCTACGCCATTGAGGAAACGTTCAGTTTCGCTGCCATCATCAAAGCCAACCAGGGCCACACGAACTGCCGCGCCGCTGAGAATCCATGGGCGGTCACTCCAAGCCATGAATATATTGCCCGTGCATTTGATCTGCTCAAGCACGCGACGATTCGCAATGCCGCGAATACCCTGCGTCGCCAACAGCCCAGCGCGTTTTGTCTTGCCTTGGGCAATCAGCGCCCGCGCTCGTTCAAACCAGTAGGTCACGAGGTCGGCCCCGCCGGGCACGCGGTCGGCATACTGTTTGCGCAGATGTTCCACATAGGCATCGCCCAGTTCACCACGCATCTTCTTGTCACCCAAAAAGGGCGGGTTGCCGACAATCACGTCGGCCTCGGGCCAGGGTGGTTCGACGGGTTGGCCCGTTGCGTCGTAGGCGAGCAGGGCATCCATGCGTTTAATGGTGTCGAGCGGCCTGAGGATGGGCTGGGCGGGTTGACCAAAGCCGTTGTCGCGCAGCCATTGGATGTAGCCGATCCAGACGGTGATCTGGGCCAGTTCGTGGGCGTAGGCGTTGATCTCGATGCCGTAGAATTGTTCGGGTGAGGTGCTGGGAAAGAATTTGCCCACGGCGAGGTCTTGGGCGAGGGTGATGACCTCTTTCTCCAGATCGAGCAGTTGCTTGAGGGCGACGTAGAGGAAATTGCCCGAGCCGCAGGCGGGATCGAGGACGCGCAGCGCAGCGATGTCGCCCGTGAAATTTTGGAGCACCTGCTGCAACTCCTCTTGCAGACGCTTAGCCGCCTTGCCTTTGGCCGCATCGCGCTGCGTGGCCAACGCCCGCGCCTGCTCTTCCACCGCGACCCAACGGCGGCGCAGCGGGGCCATCAGCACCGGCTCAATGATCAGCAGAATATCGTCGCGGCTGGTGTAGTGCGCCCCCAACTGGCTGCGTTTCGCCGGATCGAGCGAGCGCTCAAAGAGCGTACCCAGGATGGATGGCTCGATGTTCGACCAATCGAGTTCACTCGCCCGCTGGAGGATCGCCATACTCTCGCTGTCGAGTGGTAGCACCTCCGCATTGTCGAAGAGACGCCCATTGAAGTGAAGAATATCCTCCAGCGAAAAGAAGCCCCCGCTCTGCATTGCCGCAAAGAGTAACCCCAGTTGTTCGGTGAAGAGCGCGGTTCGGTTGCGTGTAACCCTGATCAACTTGGAAAAGAATTCGTTGGGCAGCAAGCCAATATCTTCGGCAAAGAGGCAGAAGAGCAGCCGAATAAGGAAGTGGGCGATACGCTGCGGATCGTTGCCATAGCGCCGCATCAGCGCCGCAATCTCGGCAAAATCACGCGCCGCCTGTTGGGTCACCAACTCGGGCGTCTGGCTGGAGCGAAAGGCCTCGGGGTTGAAGAAGAGATTGCGCAGCGCCTGCATGCCCAGCGGCTTGAGCAGATCGTTCATGCGCAGATTGATCACCTGCTTCACCGTATTGGTGAAATTGGTATGGATCTGGATCGTCTCCATATCGCAGACGATGAGCAAAGGCGGGTTCTGCAAACTCTCGCGGTACTGCAACAGTTGCTGGTAGGCTTTATCAAGATGAGCGTGTTTGCCCTTATATTCCCAGGCAAAAAAGTTACGCTTCCAGACATCGGCCCACCCTTTACCGCCGTGCTGCTTGCTTGCGCCCGCCTCAAAGGTATAACGTGTCCCCTTGGGATCGTCCTCAAGCGGTGTCGGGTGGCCCGCCAGGTGGCAGAGATCGATGAAATGCTCTTGGTAGCCACTGCGCTCTTTGACCATCACGTTACGCCATTTGGCGACGAATTCTTGAGGGGTGAGGATGGGCATAGGGATTTTTCATGTCATTGCACATGGATGTGACCAAAATCTGTAGGGCTGCGCCCCACATCCCGTCGGGCGGTGGGAGAATGCGCGGGAACGAGGTTCCGGTGCGCACCCTTCCTACACCTTACAGGTGATTCAATTGTACCACTTGGTAAAGGGTGCGGGGAATCCTCGTTCCCCCGCACCCTTTACCAAGCCAAGGCACACGCAATACACACGCAACGCACACACACCGAACGCGCATGCACGCGCCTGTAACGCAAGCAGGGTGATACAATGCATGTGCAGAGTCGCGGCACCAACACCTTTTTCACCCCAATGATGCTCCACTTCACCCCTACTTCAGCCATCTATTTCACCCACACCCTGCTGGCTGCACTTACGAGCAGCTTTCTCTTTTGGCGGGCGCAGCAGGTTCCGCAGAAGAAGAACATGTTACGTGCCGCTGCAGCCACATTTATGGCTATCGGCATCGCGCTCTTTTTAACATTAATTGAAATATCGCTAGCAGAACCGCATAATTATTACGCTACATTTTTTATTATGTCGGCAATGGCGTTGATTAGCTTGCCATTGCTTGTTTTTATCTACCATCTTCCTGTATGGTCTAGCCGCCACCGACGCGAGTTTCAGTTTGCCTTTGGCTTCATGCTGTTACGTCTGCTGTATGAATTGCATTGGGGTATCGTACGGACGTGGAGCTTGGCGACAGAAGGGGTTATTATTGAACGCCGCCCGCTCTTCGCCGATCTGCTGCTGCTGATGAGTGTCATCTGGCTTACCGTGAGCGTAGTTGCGCAGGTACGGCGCTCACGTCAGCAACTTGGGAAGTTTGTTATTGAGGGCCTGCTCGTCCTTGCGCTGACGATTCCGCCAGCCATTGGCGTGTTGCTGTACACGCTTCATCTGATTGACCATGATCTGTTAGCAATGGTGCGCGATGTCTGTTTTTTGCTCAATATCCCGCTGGTTATTTTAATCTTTCTCGATCTCTTTCCTGAAGCGATTTCGCTCATGGTGCGTATGCTCGCTGTCGCGCTGGTCTTAGTTTTTGCGACGATCAACGTGGCGGCACTGTTGCTCGGTTTGGTCTTGAGTGATGCCTATGAACTGCACCAGGCGGTGCAGCTCTTGATGGTCTTGGCTGTGGTTACGACGCTGTTGCTGAGCGCCAGCCTGCCGCTGCTGCTCTGGCGCAGTGTCTTTGGCCCCCTGCATGCCTTGCTGCGCGGAGTGCGCCAGGTGCAGTCCGGAGCGCTGGATGTGCAGGTGCCGGTGAGTTTTGCCAATGAGATGGGGGAATTGACCAATGCGTTTAATCGTATGGTTGCGCAGGTGCGCACGACGGTGAATGGGCTGGAGCAGCGCGTGCGCGAGCGCACGGTCGATCTGAAGCGGAGCGAGACGCGCTACCGCGAGTTGGTGGAGCAGATTGATGAGGTAATCTTTCGGCTGGGCATGCCTGAGGCATGGGTGGAGTATGTGAGTCCCTCGGTCGAGCGCATGTTGGGCTATCCGGTCGCGCGGGTCTTGCAAGGGCCGTTGTTTCTGGGGGAATTTCTGCATCCCGATGACCGCCCGCTGGTGCTAACGCAGATGCAGGCGTTGGCGCAAGGCGAAATAAGACCACAGTACGAGTATCGCGTCTTCGACGCCCACGGGCGTGAACGTTGGCTCCAGCAATCCAATACCGGCATTTATGTTGGTGATCATCTAGTTGCCATTGAGGGTATTTGCCGTGATGCGACTGAGGCGAAGTTGAACGAAAGCTTGATGTTGACGCAGCAGCGCGAATTGGCGGCCTTACGCGAGCGCGAACGCATTAGCCGCGATCTGCACGATGGCCTGGGCCAAACGATGGGCTACGTGAATTTGCAGACGCAAACAGCAACGACGCTGATCCAGACGGGCAAGGTTACCCAGGCGCAGCACCTCTTGAACCAAGTGAAGCAGGTAGCCCAGCATGCCCATAGCGATGTGCGCCGCTACATCCTCGATCTGCGTCTGCCTGCGGTTGAGCTGGCCCACAGCACATGGATGGATACCTTACGCCAGCAGATGGAGAATTTTAGCCAGATGTATGGGCTTGAGTTGCAATTGAGTTGCTCGCCGAGTTTCAACGACGATGGTTTGGTGCCCGAATTGGGCCAAGAGATACTCCAGATCATCCAAGAGGCGCTCAACAATGTGCAGAAACATGCGCGAGTGAATGCGGCCCAAGTGGTGGTACAGCAGCGCTTGAACCAAGTCAGCGTCACGATTGCCGACCAAGGGGTGGGCTTCTCGCCGGGTGCGCCCGAGCGCGAGGCGGACGCTCAGGGGCGTCAGGGTGGTTTGGGGTTGCGCAGCATGGGTGAGCGTGCAGCGTTGATTGGGGCCAGTTTGCAGATCGACTCGGCACCAGGGGCGGGAACGCATGTGGTGCTGACTGTTCCGCTGCCAAGCGTTGCCTTGGAGCATGTGCCCGCTCATGCGCAGGATTATGGCGCGCACGCGCAGCCGCTACGCGTGCTGCTCGTGGACGATCATGCGCTGTTCCTGGATGGGCTGCGCAACATGCTGGCGGTGCGCGGCATGCAGGTGGTGGGCATGGCCCATGATGGCCTCGAAGCCCAAGCCTTGGCGCAGCAACTGCGCCCCGACATCATCCTGATGGATATGCACATGCCGCGTTGTGATGGCCTTGCCGCGACCGCCGCGATTAAAACGACATTGCCCAGCGTGAAGATTCTGATGCTGACGGTAGATGCCAATGAGGCGAGCCTCTTTGCCGCGCTCAGGGTGGGGGCCACTGGCTACCTGCTCAAGAGCCTCGAAAGCGCTGATCTCTTTAACCTGATTATGGAGGCCACGCGGGGTGAGGTGGTGCTTTCACAGGGACTCGCCGCCCAGACCCTCGCGGCGCTTGAAGCTGAAGCCGCGCCAACGCTCCCCAACGACCCACGGCTGACCAAGCTCTCGCCGCGCCAGCGCGACATCCTTGAGCGTGTGGCCAACTACCAGACCTACCGCGAGATTGCGCGGGAATTCAACGTGAGCGAAGCGACGATTAAATACCATATGGGCCAAATCGTCGAACAGCTTCAGGTCGCCAACCGACGTGAGGCGATAGCCTTGGTGCGACAGGGGTGACGATGCTTCTTTCGCCGCTAAGACAAGGTTTCAGGTGCCTGGTTTCAGGTGTCAGTCGGAGCGCATCAGAAAGCGATGCATGGCGCTAAACTGTAAAGTACCTCCGAACCTTGTCTTAGGTATAAACGGGAGCGGCACCAACTACACAATCGGCTACTACAGTGGCACCGCGACCACGGCGGTGAGCGGCGTAATTAGCCGGGCTCGGCCCCGGCGATGACGCGATCCTGCACGGGCTCGTCGCTGGCGATGACGCCGTCGCGCACGCTGATGATGCGTTCGGCGTGGTGGGCGACGTCGTGTTCGTGGGTGACGAGGATTACGGTGATGCCCTGTTCGCGGTTGAGGCGTTGGAAGATGGCCATAATCTCTTCGCCGGTACGCGAATCTAGGGCACCCGTCGGCTCGTCGGCCATGATGATGCGCGGCTCGTTGACGAGCGCCCGGGCGATGGCAACGCGCTGCTGCTGCCCACCCGAAAGCTCGTTGGGCTTGTGGTGGGAGCGTTCGAGCATGCCCACTGCGGTCAAGGCCGCTTTGGCGCGCTCGTTGCGGCTGCCCCCTTTGCCGCCGTAGAGCATGGGTAACTCGACGTTACGCAGGGCACTCGTGCGTTGCAACAGCATATATTGCTGGAAGACAAAGCCGATCTTCTGGTTGCGAATGGCGGCCAGTTGGTCATCGCTCAACTCGGCCACATCCACGCCATCCAGCAGGTAGGTGCCGTCACTGGGCTGATCCAAGCAGCCAATGATATTCATCAGCGTACTCTTACCACTCCCCGACGGGCCCATAATCGCTACCATTTCGCCATGATTGATGGTAAGGCTCACGCCCTGTAGGGCGCGGACTTCGACATCGCCCATGGTGTAGACTTTGGTGAGATCTTTGACGACGATAAGATCACTCATGTTTTTATGTGAGGAACAGAGAACAGAGAACAGAGAACAGAGAACAGAGAACAGGGAACAGGGGACAGGGAGCAGAGAACAGGGAACAGGGAACAGGGAGCAGGGAGCAGGGAGCAGGGAAGTTAGCTTTCTGTTCCTCTGCTCTCTGTTCCTCTGCTCTTACCGGGGTGGCCCCCCCGAAGGATTAAACGTACTCACGACATCCTGCACCAATACCGCCTCGCCCACATCCAATCCGCTGGTGATCTCGACAAATTCGCTGCTGCTGAGGCCCAACTCGACCAGGCGGCGTTCGCCGGGGGTGGTGGCATTGGCTTCCACGGTGTCACTCGGCACCAGCACGTAGCTCTGACCGCCCTCGGCACGCACGGCGCGACGCGGGACGAGAACGACATCCTCTTTCTCCTCAATGATAATGGCGACCACCGCCGTCATGCCGGCGCGCACCCCCGGGCTATCTTCGTCGAGCGTGACCGTCACCTCGTAGGTGGTCGTACCAGAGTCGCTGCGTGTTGCTTGGGGCGCAATGTTGGTAACGCTGCCGCCAATGAGCAGACCGGGCAGGGCATCCACTTCGATCGCGGCACGCTGCCCCAGATGGACTTGGGCGATGTCGAGTTCATCAATGGGCAGATCAACATGGTAACTGCTGAGGTCTACGAGGGCAACCGTGGCGCTGGCATCGGCACCCTCACCGACGCGCATGTTGACGCGAGCGACGGTAGCGGCAAAGGGCGCCCGCAGCGTACCAAGCTCCACATCGCGCTGGGCACTGCGCACGGCAACTTCGGCGCGCACGACGGCGGCTTCGCGGGCGGTGATGGTACTCGTGGTGGGATCGGCGAGGAGGCGATCGAGCCCCGCCTGAGCAATCGTGATACTCGATTGCTGGGTGGCTAGCTCATTGCGCCGTTGCGCCCCCGTGAGTTGGTCGAGCGTGTCTTGAGCGCGTTGCACCGCCGCCTGCGCCGTCGCTACATCTTCCGTTTCGGCACCACGCAGCACCTGATCCAACGCCGCCTGGGCGCTGGTCAGTTCCGCTTCGCGCGCTTGCAGCGAATTGATCTCGTCCTGACGCGCTTGGTCGTAGGCCGTTTGGGCATCGTGCAGCGCCGTCTCGGCGTCGGTTACATTGCGCAGCGCCGCGACCTCTTGATTGATCTGCTCGCGGGGCAGATCTTCATTGCGCGCCCGCTCAAATTCACGATTATCCCAATAGATACGGCTATACTCATCCTGGGCATTACGCAGCGCATTGGCGCGCGTTTCGACATCATTGCGCGCCCGTTCCTTGGCGGCGCTTAAATTGACACGCGCATTGTCCAGATTGGTGCGGGCGCTCTGGACGCGCTCTTCGGCACTCGCCAGATCGTCCGTCGCCGGGCCAGCCTGCAGGCGCGCCAAACGCGCCTGGGCACTCTCGAGATCGGCGCGGGCCGCCGCAATATTGGCCGGAGTAACACTCGCCGCCGCTTGGCTATACTGGCGACGCGCCTGCTCGACGCGGGCCGCAGCCTCGGCCAATTCCGCCTCACTCGCCCCAGCCAGCAACCCCTCGAGATCGGCTTCCGCCTGGCGCAGATCGGCGCGCGCCTGCTCGACACGCAATTCGAGCGCACCGGTATCAATGCGCGCCAACGGCTGACCCGTCGTCACCTGATCGCCTGGGCGCACCAGCAATTCCGCAACGGTGCCACTCACCTCAAAGCGCACATTCGCCTCAGCGAGCGGCTCAATATTGCCGGTTGCCCCCACATTCGCCGCAATATTGCCGCTGCTCGCCTCGACTTGAAGCCAGCCATCGGGCAACGTCCCCGGCGTAGCCTCACGCGGGGCGAAGGCCCGCATAGCGGCTATAATGAGTAGACCAAGCAGCAGTAGTCCCCCCAGTATCAGCAGCAGACGGCGACCATTGCGGGAGCGTTTGCGTGAAGTTGTACTTGAGGCCATAAATGGTATCCTTGGTGGTGGGGGAGGGGCTTTA
>RSAS01000388.1:12526-13530 GCA_003934145.1 Candidatus Viridilinea halotolerans
GCCTCCCCCCCCCCCCCCCTAGCCCCTCCCTTGCCAGATTCCTTTTCCGAAGAACTATAGTATCGCAGAAAAGACGCCGGCGCGCATCATGATGTTGCACGAACCGAATGCTACCGTAGCTACAGGTCACCATCCGCCTTAAGGCGGATGGTGACCTGTAGCTAGCTACGCCCTTCCGCCGGGGGGGCGGGGGCATGGCCCCCGAAAAATCCCCCCCTTCCGGCGGGGTTGAAGGGGCAAAGCCCCCTTTAAGCGGGCCCGCCGCCAAAACGGAAGAACAAATAGGAATCTATGCTATGATACTGACATCTAGTGAAATTATCGCGCAGCTTGAGCAACGTCTAGCTGAGCGGATGAGCGCCGCGGCGCTGGCGAACTGGGCCTTGGCAACATTCTATGCGCTTGAACAGGGGCGGCTGACCGTCGCCGAGACGGATGCCGCGCCGTTTGCCGAGGTACTCGACGCTCTCATGTTTGCAGACGATGCACGCTTCGCGCTCGACGAGGCCGGCTTGCGACAAATGGTCGCCCGGCTGCAGCGCCCATGAAAATTCGGCAACACCCCCGGATCGATGGCATCTTGATCGGCGACGAGGTCTATTCGCATCCCCAGAAACTTTTCGCCCGTGTGGCCGATGTCTTTCCGGCGGCGGTTTGCGTCAGGATTGGGGTGCTTTCCGTGGATGATCCGATGGAGATCATTCTTACCCCGCAGCTCTGGCGTGCCGATGAGATTGAAAATCTTTCGGTCTGTCGCTATTGCGGCAGCCGCGACCACATTCGCACGGTGAGCGACACCGGCATACCCTTTCGCGTCTGCACCTCCTGTAGCCCGCTGACGAGCGAAGAGTTGCTCGATGAGGCGCGGGGGTGAGTTTTCGGTTAGTGGGTCTGGGAGAACTTGGTTCTCCCAGCAATCTCTTGCGCAAGCTTCCAGCGGAGGAAATTCATGCACACCCGTGAAGCGTGGCAGGCTCAACTCGAACAGCACCTCGGCCCGCGTA
>RSAS01000356.1 GCA_003934145.1 Candidatus Viridilinea halotolerans
GCAAAAAGCGGCAGTTTATCCCCATTTGGTGAAACCCTTTGAGGGCCGTGCCCCCGCGCCCCCGCCGGGCGGGGTGGTTTGCGGGGGCCGTGCCCCCGCGCCCCCGCCCATGCTTCTTGCATCATTATGCCATAGAGCGGGGGATGCCAATATTCATGGTATGCTGTTCCCCTGTTCTCTGTTCCCCTGTTCTCTGTTCCCCTGTTCCTCCGTTCCCCTGCTCCTCTGTTCCTCATAATCATGTCAAATCTCTACGATCTCACAGCAGCTCTCGCCGCCCTTCCGGCATTGCAGCAACTTGCCGCAACCTTGGGTGCAAAAGCGGGTTGGTGGCGCGTGGCCCCGCTGCCGGCGGCGGCACGGACGCCGCTGGTGGCCGCGTTGGCCCACATTCACGCTACGCCGCTGCTCTACGTTTTGCCTAGCCCCGATGCGGCGCTGCGGGCAGCAGAGGATCTGCGCCAGTGGTGCCGCCCTGCCGCACGAGTGTTGCTCTACCCGGCGGCTGATGCGCTTCCCTATGAGCATATGTCGCCCGGTCAGTCGGTCGTCGCCGCACGGTTGCGCGTCCTCCATGCACTTCACGCCGCTGGCCCTCCTCCGCTCATTGTTGCGCCAGTGAAGGCGCTCCTCCAGCCGACGCTTACGCCGGATGAGTTGTCAGGGGCTATGGTGCGCCTGCACCGTGGGCAACACCTCGCCCAAGATACGTTGCTGCGTGCGTTGCTTGTGCTAGGATATCGCGTGGTCTCCACGGTCGAGCAGCCAGGCGAGTTGGTGCGCCGTGGCGATCTTGTTGATCTCTGGCCCACCGCTGAGGAGTCTCCGTTGCGCTTGGAGTTCTTTGGTGATGAACTGGATAACCTGCGCCGTTTTGATCCCCATAGCCAACGCAGCGACGCCCGCCTCGAAACAGCCCTGATTGGCCCGCCCCACGAGATTCCGCTCTGGCAGCGCGAGGTTGCCCTGGCCCGCCTTGCCGCGCTCGATTGCTCCGGCTTGCGCCCAGAGGCGCTGACGGAGTGGCAAGAGGCGCAGCGACGTCTAGAACAGGGCGAACGTTTTGAAGGACGCGCCTTCTATGCGCCCTTCTTCCGCACGGGCAGTGGCGCGTCACTCTTGGCCCACCTGCCCGCAGGCGCAGCAGTGCTGCTCTCCGAGAACCAGTTCCTCGCCCAGCATGGCACCGCCCTCGACGATCACGCCGCCGACCAGCGTATGCGCCGCATTGAAGCCGGTGAGTTGCCTGAAACCTTTCCACGTCCCTATTTTCTGTGGGATGATCTGCAGCAACTGGCCGCTACCGGCAGCTATGCCTGGGTTGATCTGAGTAACAATGATCCTACCACCATTCCTGCTGATGCGTTTACCCCTTTGCCGCTCAAGGATTTGCAGTTTACGCCCGTAGAACTCTTTGGCGGCCAGTTCCGCCGCTTGGTTGAAGCGATTGTGGCCCGCCTCGCCAATGGTGAGCAGGTCGTCGCGGTGACCAGCCAGGCGGCGCGTTTGCAGGAGTTGGTTGATCTTGCCGCAAAAGAACGTATAGAAGCGCAGAAGATTGCGACGCCTTCCCCCCTCTCCCACAACGTGGGAGAGGGGGCAGGGGGTGAGGGCCATCTGGGGCATCCCAATACCCGATACCCGACCCCCGATACCCGCCCCCCAATACCCGATACCCGATACCCGACCCCCGATACCCGACCCCCGATACCCGATACCCGACACCCGACACCCCACATCCTCCACGGGGCGCTTGACGGCGGCTGGCATTTGGCGGCGCTCAATGTGACGCTCTACAGCGATGTGGAGATCTTTGGCTTGCGTCAGCGCCGGGCCTTGGGCGAACGGCGTAAGCGCAGTGGCGACGATCGGGCAGCCTTTTTGCGTGGTTTGAAGACGGGCGACTATGTTGTCCATATCGAACACGGGATCGCCCGCTACGACGGCATGATCCGCCGCACTGTGGGCGAAATCGAGCGCGAATATCTGGTGCTGAGCTATGCGGCGAACGATAAGATCTATGTGCCGGTAGACCAGGTTGACCGCGTGACGCGCTATATCGGTGCGGGCGATAGTGCGCCCACCTTGACGCGCTTGGGCACGCAGGATTGGGAACGCGCCAAACGCAAAGCACGGGCTGCCGTGCAGGATATGGCCGAGGAGTTGCTGAAGCTCTACGCCCAGCGCCAATTGCAGCAGGGTCACGCCTTTAGCAGCGATGGTGAGTGGCAGCACGAGTTGGAGGCGTCCTTTCCCTTCATCGAAACCGACGATCAACTGCGGGCGATTGGTGAGGTCAAGGGCGATATGGAGCAGCGCGTGCCGATGGATCGCCTGATCTGCGGCGATGTTGGCTTCGGCAAGACCGAAGTGGCGCTGCGGGCGGCCTTCAAGGCGGTACAGGATGGCAAGCAGGTGGCGGTGTTGGTGCCGACGACGGTGTTGGCCCAACAACATTTTGATACCTTCAAAAAACGGTTGGCCAGTTTCCCGCTGCATGTGCAGATGCTCTCGCGCTTTCGTTCGGCCAAAGAGCAGGATGCAATCATTCGTGCGTTGCGCCAAGGCCAAGTGGATGTCTTGATTGGCACCCATCGGCTGCTCTCCAACGATGTACAATTCCGCGATCTGGGCCTGGTGATTGTGGACGAAGAGCAGCGTTTTGGCGTGCGCCACAAAGAGCGACT